>CALFNJ010000420.1 GCA_937902865.1 uncultured Opitutaceae bacterium | reverse complement strand
TAGGGCGAGGCGTCCCTGCCGAGCCGCGGCTCACCGGGACGGTTCGCCCTACCTCGGACTTCGTGTCCTCACATGCTCGAGAGTTGGGGTTTCTCTGCGTGCATGTCTCTCTGTGTGCTCTGCGCCTCTGCGCGAAATCGGTCCGGATCGCCGAACCGCCGGCCAAAGCGCCGGTCGAAGGCGGGTCACCACGACGCCCCTCCGTTCAACCGGAAGGGCGTTATCTCTTGGTGGAGATAACGGTAACCAGTAAGGCTTTGACGGAGCTTGTTTTAGATGAATTGAATCGGACGCTTTCGTTCGTTTCACTGGAATCGTTACCCGACTCTGACCCCTGTTTTCCCTCCCATCCTCATCCATGCCTCCCATGCGTTCCTTATTCCTCACGCTTCCCGCCGGGCTTCTCGCTTGCGGCGTTCTGATTCCAGCCCTGCGCGCCGCGGATGCCGCGCCGGCCGGTGATGCCGCCCACGGCCAGATTCTGTTTCAGCAGCAGGCCTGCGCGCTGTGCCACGCAGTCAGCACCGGTGGCGGAGGCGGGCAGGGGCCGAGCCTCGTCGGCATCGTCGGACGGAAGGCCGCGACCATGCCCGGCTTCGGCTACACCCCGGCGCTGAAGAATTCCGGCATCACCTGGGATGCCGCCTCGCTGGACAAGTTTCTCGCCAATCCGAGCGGCACGGTGCTCGGCACGAACATGGTCGTGCCCGTGCCCAAGGCCGAGGATCGCCGCGACCTGATCGCCTACCTCTTCACGCAGAAGGCGCCGGCTCCCGGCAGCGCCGCGGCCCGCG
This sequence comes from uncultured Opitutaceae bacterium, assembly GCA_937902865.1. Taxonomy (GTDB): domain Bacteria; phylum Verrucomicrobiota; class Verrucomicrobiia; order Opitutales; family Opitutaceae; genus CAIUWA01. Next base: position 5,313 of record CALFNJ010000420.1, on the reverse strand, counting down.
CCAACACGCCGCCGCCGGTCAACCCGAACGCGACCGATCCGAATGACTGGCGCCATCAGGCTCCGGGCACGATGCACCGCATCACCGCGGACAAGCTGCCCGCGCCCTACGCCACCGGCACGCCGCGGAACAATCCGCAGGTCGTGGCGGAGCCGGCCGACGCGAAGCTGTCCGTCCCGGCCGGCTTCAAGATCGAGGTGTTTGCCAAGGACCTGAACGGCCCGCGCATCATCCACATCGCACCCAATGGCGACATCTTCATCGCCGAAACCCGCGCCAACCGCGTCCGCGTCCTCCGCGCGGCGGACGGCGCGACGTCTCCGTCGGACGACCAGATTTTTGCGGACGGCCTCGATCGTCCCTTCGGCATCGCCTTCTATCCCGCCGGCGACAATCCGCAGTGGGTGTACGTCGCGAACAATAACTCGGTTGTCCGTTTCGCCTATCACAACGGCGACATGAAGGCCTCCGCCAAGCCCGAGGTGATCGTGCCGAAACTCACCAACACCACCGGTGGTCACTCGACCCGCGACGTGGCGTTTTCTCCCGACGGCAAACGGCTCTACATCGCGGTCGGCTCGGGCTCGAACGTGGCCGAGGGCACGGCGAAGAAGAATCCCGACGAAGTCCGCCAGTGGGAGGCGGAGAACGGCCTCGGTGCGGCGTATGATACCGAGTTCCACCGGGCGAACGTCCTCGTGACCGATCCGGAAGGAAAGGCGCCGCTGAAGGTGTTCGCCTCCGGCATCCGCAACCCCGTGGGCCTCGCGATCAACTCCGTGACCGGCGACCTCTGGACCTCGACCAACGAGCGCGACAACCTCGGCGACGATCTCGTGCCGGACTACGTGACGCGCGTGCAGGAGGGCAAGTATTACGGCTGGCCTTGGTACTACATGGGCAATCACGAGGACCCGCGCCACAAGGGCGTGCGTCCCGATCTCGCCGGCAAAGCGACGGTGCCCGACGTGCTGATCCAGGCGCACTCGGCGGCGCTCGGCATCGCGTTCTACACCGCGACCACCGGCGCGTCGGTCTTCCCCGCGGATTATCGGGGCGACCTCTTCGTCGCGCTGCACGGCTCGTGGAACCGCGAGTCGCGCACCGGCTACAAGGTCGTGCGCGCGAAGATCAAGAACGGCCTGCCCACGGGCGAGTATGAGGATTTCCTCACCGGCTTCGTCGCCAACCCGAGCGGCGTCTGGGGCCGCCCGGTCGGTGTCGCCGTCGCCCATGACGGGGCGCTCCTCGTCACCGAGGACGGCAACGGCACGCTGTTTCGCATCCCGCCAGTGGCGCGCTGAGGCGGGGGGGGGCGCGTTATCCCTAACGCGCCGTCATCTCTGTCCGCGTTTGGGCCCGCAGAGCCAAACCGGCGCGTTAGGGATAACGCGCCCCACCTGTTCGAGCTGGCTGTCGACGGGAGACAGAAATAACCAAGCAAAGGCCGCCGAGAGGCGGCCTTTTTTATTGGCGCTTTCCGTGAATCCCGACCCTCGCGTGGGCGGGCGCGAACGGGCGTCCGCAAGGAACGCCCCTACATCGATCGTCCGATCGCTTTTGCGTCATCTGCGCCTCTTTGCGGCCAACCCGGCGTTTCCTCCTCCTCCGATCTCTGCGCCTCCGCGCCTCTGCGCGAGATCCTACCTTCCGGCTCGTTGCTTGCGCGGCGGGAGAGCCTGTGTTGGCTTGCGGGTCCGCCGGCTTTGGCCGGATCGGATCCCGCACCATGAAATCCTCTTTTTCCTCCGCCACCCGCGCGCTCCAGCGTCGCCTCGGTTCGCAGGTTGTCCGCGTCACGGATGCCGCCCGCCAGGCGGCCTCGTTCGACGGCAGCAAGCTGCCGTTCCTGCCGGATGCGGTGATTTTTCCACGGCACCGGAAGGATCTGACGACGGTGCTGGAGGCCGCGAACCGGCACCGGGTGCCGGTCACGATCCGCGGCCGGGGGACCTCCCTGACCGGCTCGGCCGCGCCGCGCCGCGGTGGCTGGGTGGTGGACATGCTGAGCTGGAATCGCATCCGGATCGATGCGGAGGCCGGGCTCGCGCACGTGCAGGCCGGAGCCAAGGTCGCGGACATCCAGCGCGCGGCGGAAGAGAAGGGCTGGTTTTATCCGCCGGATCCGTCGTCGAAGGAATACTGCACCATCGGCGGCAACATCGCCTGCAACGCCGGCGGCATGCACGGCGGGAAGTACGGCGTGACCCGCGATTTCGTTTTGGCGCTGCAAGGACACCTGCCGACCGGCGAGTTCGTGACCTGGGGCACGCCGACGAAGAAATTCTCCGCCGGCTTCAATCTGCGCGATCTCTGGATCGGCAGTGAAGGCATGCTTGGCCTCGTCACGGACGCCACGCTCAAGCTCATCCCGAAACCGGCGGCCCGCTGGACGCTGCTGGCCGCCTTCAATACCGAGCCCGCGGCCTTCCGGGCGGTGCGGGCGCTGTTCGCGCAGCGGCTGCAGCCGGCGATCTGCGAGTTTCTCGACCGCTACTCGGTGCTGTGTGCGGAGCGCGCGACCGGCGCGACCGTGTTCGCCGGCCAGGCGGGTCGTCCCGTCCTCCTCATCGAACTCGCGGGTTCGGCGAGCGAGGTGGAGGAGCAGAAGCAGACCGTCCTCACCTGGGCGAAGACGCATGCCCTGGCGCATCGTGCTGCCCGGGATCGCGAGGAAGCGGACGCGTTGTGGGCGGTGCGGCGGAAGTGCTCCGGCGCGATGTTCGAGCTCGGCGATTCCAAGCTCAACGAGGACATCGTGGTGCCGATGAAGAATTACGTGAAGTTCGCCGCCTTCCTCGAGCGACTGCGGCGCGAGTCGAAGCTCTCGATCCCGACCTTTGGCCATCTCGGCGACGGCAACCTGCACGTGAACATCATGTACCACCGGGCGGATCCGGTGGAGCGCCGTGCCGCGGAAAAGGCGGTCAAGCGGCTGATGGAAACCGTGGTCGCGCTGGGCGGCGCCATTTCCGGCGAGCATGGCATCGGACTCGCCAAGACGCCTTTCCTGCATCTGCAGCATTCGCCGGCACAAGTCCGGGCGATGCAGGCTGTGAAAAAGGCGCTCGATCCGAATGGAGTTCTCAATCCCGGCAAGATGTTCGAGCGCTTCGAAGTCTGGAAGCACCGGCGGCTCGAGGTGAAACTGCCCTGGGATCACAAGTGACGGGGAAGGAAGAGGGGGGGAAGGAAGAATGAAGAAAGCCGGAATTCGGAGTCTCGCGCAGAGGCGCAGAAACGCGGAGATCGGAAAGGTTCGAACCAAACCATGGTCCGTCGTTCGACCTCTGCGCCTTTGCGCCTCTGCGCGAGACTGCCGAATAAAGGCGCGAGCCCAGAGCCGCGCCCGCCAAGAAGGAAAGCCCAAGCAGGCTTTTTCCCAATTCTTCCTTCTTACTTCTTCCTTTAGCTCAGGCGGGCACGCCTGAACCGGAGACCACGGGCTTTTCCGGCGTTGGCCGCTTCCGGCGGTTGCTGACATTGTCGCCGTCGTCGGCGTGGCGACGCCAGAACATCGCGGAGGAAATGACCGTGATCAGCCCGAGGGCGAGGAAGGCCTTGTGGAGGGCGGGGATGGTCTGGACGTAATCGGTCTGGTTTACGTGGCCGAGGAAGTACCCGGCGGTGAGCGAACCGAAGGCGACGCCGAAGCTGAGCGAGAGCTGCTGGGCGGTGCTGGAGATGCTGCTCGCCTTGCTGGCGTCGCGGTCGGTGACGTCGGCGTATACCAGCGAGTTCATGGCGGTGAACTGCAGCGAGGCGAAGAAACCCTGCGCCAGGCTGAGCACCAGGATCCCGCCGAGCGGCGCGCCGCGGTTGACGAAGGTGAACATCATCATCGTGCAGCCGAGCAGCACGGTGTTGCCCATCAGGACGGTGCGATGGCCGTAGCGGGCCATGATGGGGCGGCTGATCAGTTTCATGCCCATGGCCGCGAGCGCCTGCGGCATGGTGAACAGGCCGGCCTCCCACGCCGGATAGCCGAGTCCGATCTGGTAGAGGAGCGGCAGGAGGAAGGGCATGCCGCCGAAACCGATGCGCGTGACGAAGCCGCCGAGGACGGAGATGCGGAACGTGCGGATGCGGAAGAGCGCCAGCTCCAGCACCGGCGACGCGGTGTGATGTTCGTGCCAGCCGTACGCGCCGAGCAGGGCGAGGGCGCTGACGAAGAGGGCGACCACGATTCCGGTGCCGATCGTGTGTTCACCGAAGACTTCCAGCACGTAGGAAAGCAGGGCGATGCCACCGCCGAAGAGGAGGAAACCGGTGCGATCGAGCGGCGCGGCGTTCTCGTCGCGGAAGTCCGGCATGTGCCGGCGGATCAGCCAGAGGCCGAAGAGCGCGAGCGGCAGGTTGAGGAAGAAGATCACCCGCCAGGGCAGAAAATGCACGATGAGCCCACCGGTGAACGGCCCGAGGAGCGGACCGATCATGGCCGGAATGATGACGTAGTTCATCATCCGGAGCATCTCCGAGCGTGGAAACGCCCGGACCAGCGCCAGGCGGCCGACGGGCGTCATCATCGCGCCGCCGATGCCCTGGAGAATACGCGCGGCGACGAGCAGGTGGATGTTCGGCGCCAGGCCGCAGAAGAGGGAGCCGAAGAGAAAGAGCATCACCGCGAGCTTGAACACGCGCTTCGTGCCGAAGCGGTCGGCCATCCAGCCGCTGATGGGGATGAACACCGCCAGGCTGAGCGTGTAGCTGGTCAGCACCGCCTTCAGGCTGAGCGGGGCGACACCGAGGCTGGCCGCCATCGTGGGCACCGCGGTGTTCACGATGGTCGCGTCCAGGTTCTCCATGAACAACGCCACCGCCACGAGCCAGGGAAGAAAGCGCCGGATTTCGCCCGAAGGGGGAGGGGAGGTCGCGGCGGCAGAGGGCACGGTCGAGCACGGCTATCCACGGCGGCCGGCTTGGCAACTTCGACTTTTGGCCGGCGGGCGGCGGTAGGGCGCTTGGACCCGATTTGGCGAGCGCAAAGACAGGTTCACTTTCCGTTTGCCCGCGCTCGCGCCGCCCGCTCACACTCCCGGCTTTAATGTATCTCAAGGCGCTAAAACTGCACTGCTTCAAGTCCTTCGCCGATGCCACCACCCTCCGTTTCGAACCTGGCGTCACCGCGGTCGTCGGCCCCAACGGCTGCGGGAAATCGAACATCGCCGACTCCATCCGCTGGGTGCTGGGCGAGCAGAGCGCGAAGGCCCTCCGCGGCGGCAAGATGCAGGACGTGATTTTCGAGGGCGCCGACACGCGCAAGGCCGCCCAGCTCTGCGAGGTTTCCCTGCTGCTCACCGAGTGCGAGAAACA
>CALFNJ010000419.1 GCA_937902865.1 uncultured Opitutaceae bacterium | reverse complement strand
CTCGAAGAGGAAATTCAGCGTCGCCGGCTCACCCGTGCGGCGATGGCGGAGGATCGTCTGCGTCTCGCGCGGGTCATGGTCGCTGTCGTGGAAGAAGAACACGATCTCGCCGCCGAGGTCCGCCTGCAGCCGCCGCGCCGTCAGGATCTTGGCAAAGAGGAAGCGCCGCGGGAAAAACCCGCACGGCTGCTGTCCGAAGGCGATCACCGGTGAGTTCATCAGGATCAAGGTAGGGACGGGCGGCCCGCCCGTCCGTTCTGCGGCTGTGTCTGTATAGGTGTTGGCATCGGCATGCTCAGTTCTCAGGCAACGTCCTGCTTCGAGCCCGGACCCGCGGGCCGCGCGTCCCTACCTTCCGAGCCAAAGCCGATGAAGGTCTGGAGGAACAGCGCGAGGATCACGCAGGTCGCGCAGCCGATGGGATTGAGCCAGAGGTAGCTGACGTCCAGGTTGCTGAAATAGGCCGCGATCACGAGGATCTGCGTGACCACGGCCGCCCAGAAGGCCGCCGTGCCGCCGATGCGGCGAAGGAAGAACGCGATCAGGAACAGGCCGAGCGGCACGCCGTAGAAGATCGAGCCGACGATGTTGCCGAACTCGATCAGGTTCTCCGACATCCGCACCAGCAGGGCGAAGGCGATCGCGACCAGACCCCAGAAAACCGTCAGGCAGCGCGAAGCGATGACGTAGTGTCCGTCGGTCTCGTTTCCGCGCACGACGTGGCGATAAACGTCGATCAGCGTGGTCGAGCTGAGCGCGTTCAACTCGCCGGCCTTCGACGACATCGTCGCGGCGAAGAACACCGCCACGAGCAGCCCGATCGCACCGTGCGGCAGATAATTCAGGATAAAGGTGATGAAGACGTAATCGGAGTCCTTCGTCGCCACCGACGGATTCGCCGCCGTCAGCGCCGCCTTGGTTCGGCCGCGGACCGCCTCGCTGCGATCGTACGCCGCGCGCGCCTCCGTCTTCGCCGCCGTTTCCGCTGTGGCGTCGCCCGCGTGCTTGGCGTCGAGCCAGTGCTGGATCGCCTGACGCTTTTCCGCGTGCGCGGCATTGAACTCCTGCTCGAGCCCGCGCAGCTGCGCGCCGGCCGGGCCCTGCGTCTCATGCTGCCAGACGGTCTGGTTGAAGAACACCGGCTGCGGCTCGAACTGATAGAAGGCGAAGATCAGCGCGCCGAGCACGAGGATGAAGAACTGCATCGGGATCTTGAAGACCGCGTTGAACATCAGCCCCAGCCGGCTCTCCCGCAGCGAGCCGCCGTGCAGGTAGCGCTGCACCTGGGTCTGGTCGGTGCCGAAATACGACAGCGCCAGAAACATGCCGCCGAAGATACCCGACCAGAAGGTGTAGCGCTTGCTAAAATCCAGGGAGAAATCCACCGCCTCCAGCTTGTGGAAGCCGCCGGCGACGGTCAGCGCGTCCGGCAAAGTCAGCCCCGCGGGCAGCCGCGCGAGCATCACGCCAAAGGCCGCCACCATGCCGGCGAAGATCACGCCGATCTGGTAGCGCTGGGTCAGGTTCACCGCGTCGCTGCCGCCGACCACGGTGTACACGATGACCACGAGTCCGCTCGCCACGATCGTGAGATCGAGCGGCCAGCCCATCACGGTCGAGAGCACGATCGCCGGCGCATAGATCGTGATGCCCGCGCCAATCCCGCGCTGAAACAGGAAGAGCACCGCGCCAAGCAGGCGGGTCTTCCCGTCGAAGCGCCGACCGAGGAACTCGTAGGCCGTGTAGACATTCAGCCGACGGAAGAGCGGGAGAAAAAAGATGCAGATGACGATCAGCGCGAAGGTCGCGCCGAAATAATTTTGGACGAAGCCGATCCCGCTCTCGAACCCTAGCCCCGGCGTCGAGAGGAACGTGATCGCGCTCGCCTGCGTCGCCATCACAGAGAGCCCGATGGTGAACCAATGCGTCCCGCCCACGCCCTTGAGATGCGAATGGAGGTCGCGCCGATCGCGCGTGCGCCACGAGCCGTAGGCGGCGATGCCGAGGATCACGCCGAAGAGGACGAGGTAATCCAGCAGCGTCATGCGAACCACCTCATGAACCACGCCAGCAGCGCGACCCAGACGACAAACACGCCGGTCACCAGCAGGTAAACCCCGCGCCAACTCCGCGGCCAGGGCAAGCCGGTCGTCTCGGATTCAGGATCGGGCTTCATGCGTAGGGGCGTTCCTCGCGGACGCCCTTTCCGACCGCCGATCCCGGGCGTCCGCCAGGAACGCCCCTACAACGGAAAAAACCTCGGATCATTTCCCGAGCGAAACGAGGTTCGCAAAGAGCCGGTACGCGCCGGGTACGCCCGCGGGCAGCTGCCGGAAGAATCCGAGACCGGTGTAGACGAAGTAGCCGCGGCCGTGCTTCGCGACGAGAATGCCGCTGGTCAGCGGCGCCTCGCCGGGATCGTTCAGCGCGATGATCTCCTGATAGTGCTGCTTGTCCCACGAACTCGGGAAATACGCGCCGCGCTCCTGCACCCAGCCTTGGAAATCCTCGGGCGTGATCCGGTTCGGCGTGGTCAGCGCCGGATGATCGCCGAGCAGAAACGACACGGGCGAATTCTCATCCGTCACCCGGTGGCTCGGCGCGTCGCCCGCGATGCTCAGATCGTACGGCCCGAGCTTCGGCGCCTTCAGGCGATCGGGACGATTGTACTGCGCTACGACCGTGCCGCCGCCTTCCACGTAGGACCAGAGCCCTGGGAGGTTGTCGGCAAGGTCAGTGCGTTCGTTATAGGCCCGCACGCCGATCACCACGGCATCGAAGCCCAGCAGCTTGGACGGCACGAGATCGGCACCGGTCAGGCGCGTGACTTGGTAGCCCATCTGCTCGAGGCACTCCGCGACGTCGTCGCCCGAGCCCGGCAGGTAGCCGATCTTCTGCCCGTGCACCGCGAGGTCGAGGCTCACGACCTGCAGGTGCGCGACCGGTTGCAGCAGCTGCAGCGGGATATGGTCGTAATTGATTTCCGTGCGATCGCTGTCGAAGCGCTGGCCGCCGACCGTCGCCGCTGCCACGAGCCGCGCCGGTCCCATCTGCGCCGGCGCCGTGACCGTGAACGTGAAGCTCTGTTTCCCGCCGACCGCGCCGAGCCGGAACGCCTGCGTCGCCGGCGTCGCCTTCCAGCCTGTGGGCAGGTCCAGCGCGAGCGCGCCTTCGGCGTTCGGGCGGTTGGGCTTCACTTCGACCGTCACCGCGTGCGACGAGCCGGGCTTGAAGAGCTGCACCTCGTTCACGAAGTGGAGACCGACCGGCGGAATCACATCGAGCCGGCGGCGCACCTCCGCCTTGCCCGCCACGGCGCTCACCACGACCGGCTGGTCGGCGATGGCCACCGTGCGGCCAGCGATTTCAAAGACGAACTCCACCGGAAACGCCGGCGGATTCTCGGGCCGGCCGATCATCTTCGGGTCATCCACCAGGAACATGCCCGGGGTCGTCGGATGGCGCAGCCAGTACGGCTGGCTCACCGGCGTGCCCTTGGGGAGTGCAACCGAGGCGTCGCGAGTCGCCGTCTGGCCGGAAATCAGGGAAATCGCCGACGAGGCCGAAAACGACGAGCCAAGCACGGGATAGCGCACCCCGAGCCAGCGGACCGGCATCGCCGCGCGCTCGACTACGTGGTGCTCGAGCTTGAACTGCTCACCCGGCACGATTTCCGCCTGCGCGGCAGTGGTCTCGATCGAAACCCCGAGGCAGCCCAGCAGGATGCGATCGAGCTGTTCGCGCTTTTCCTGCAGCAGCGGATCGGCCGGCAGCGCCGCGAGCTTGGCGTGGATCGCGAGGAGCGCAGGCACGCTGGCCGCCGGATCCTGCGGGTTGAATTTCTGCACGACCTCATCCGCCAGCGTGCCGATCTCGGCGCCGCCCGGAATGCGCGCCCAAGTCGTGTCGACGCCGTCCATGATGTCCGTGGTCGCCGGGGTGCCGTCGAGCAGTTGGAACGACTCGATCTGCGGCCCGCCGCGGCCGGCCTGCGCCGGGTTGAAACCGAAACCCTGGGTCTTGTGCATGCCACGACTGCGACCGGCAATGAGGCTGAAGGGATCGCCGGTGACCGGATCGTTGCCACCGTCATCCATGCGCACCACGCCCGCGGGCGCCGGTCCAGCCGCGCCACCACCTCCGCGTCCGCCGCCGCCGCCATTCATCAGAATGCGTTTAGGCTGCCAGGGCGCCAAGCCCTCGGCGATCTGCTCGGGGAAAGCCTTGGGATCCCCTGCGATTCGGAAAGCGTCGAGGCCAAGAATCGCCGAAGCGGTGTGATGGCCGTGGGTGTTGCTGGGCAGCGGCGAAAAACGCGTGACCATCACGTCCGGCCGGAAGGTGCGAATGACGCGCACGACATCCGCCAGCACCTGCTGCCGGTCCCAGATCGCAAGGGCTTCCACCGGGCTTTTCGAAAAACCGAAGTCCAGCGCCCGCGTGAAAAACTGCCGGCCACCATCCACCCGCCGCGCCGCGAGCAGTTCCTGCGTCCGCGCGAGGCCGAGTTCCGCACCGAATTCCGGTCCGATCTCGTTCTGTCCGCCGTCGCCGCGCGTGACGGACAGATACGCCATGCGGTAGCTCCGGCCGCGCGCCAGGTAGGCGATCAGCTGCGTGTTCTCGTCGTCGGGATGCGCCGCGATCATCAGCACGCTGCCCATCGACCGGAAGCTGCGCAGCTCC
>CALFNJ010000418.1 GCA_937902865.1 uncultured Opitutaceae bacterium | reverse complement strand
ACTCCTGTTCGTCCCACCCGCTCCCTGCCGCCGACTTCGTCGATGGACGTGGCGCGTCCTTCCCAAGCGAAGGCGCGGCGGAAGCGTCGAATTTTGCTGGGGACGATGGGGGCCGTGGCCGTCGTCGGCATCACGTGGGGGCTGGCGCGGCTGAAGCCGGCGGCGCCGGCGGTCGATCGCAACAGCGTGGTGATCGACACGGTGAAGCGCGGGCCGCTCGTCCGGCAGGTGCACGGCGTCGGCACACTCGTGCCCGAGGAGATCCGCTGGATTCCGGCGCGCACCTCCGGGCGCATCGAGCGCATCGTGCTCCGGCCGGGCGCGACGGTGGAGCCGGACAGCGTGATCCTCGTGCTCAGCAATCCCGACGCGGTGCAGAGCGCCGCGCTCGCCGACTCGCAGCTAGCGGCGGCGGAAGCGGACTTGGTGAATTTCAACGTCCAGCTGCAAAGCTCGCTGCTCTCCGCCGAATCGGCCGCGGCCGATGCGAAGGCGGATTACGAGCAGGCGAAGGCGCGCGCTGACGTGAACGATGTCCTCTACAAGCGCGGGCTGCTGTCCGATCTCGACCAGCGCCTAACCCAGATCACGGTCGAGCAGCAGGGAGCCCGGAATGTGATCGAGCAAAAGCGCTTCGCCTTCGCGAAGGACTCCGTCGCGCCGCAACTGGCCTCAAAGAAGGCAGGCGTGGAAAGCCTGCGCCTGCAGGCGCGCCTCCGCCACGAGGAGCTCGATGCGCTGGAAGTCCGCGCCGGCATGCATGGTGTGCTGCAGCTGCTGCCCGGCGAGGTGGGCGCGCAGGTTTCCGCCGGATCGAATCTCGCTCGCGTGGCCGATCCCACCCGTCTGAAGGCGGAAATCCGCGTCGCGGAAACCCAGGCCAAGGACATCACGCCCGGCCAGCTCACTTCGATCGACACCCGCAACGGCCTCGTCGAAGGCAAGGTGTCGCGCGTTGATCCGTCGGTGCAGAACGGCACGGTCACGGTGGATATCACCCTGGACGGCGCCCTGCCCAAGGGCGCGCGGCCCGATCTCTCCGTCGACGGCACGATCGAGCTGGAGCGCCTCGCCGACGTCGTGTTCGTCGGCCGCCCGCCGGTGGGGCAGGAGGGCGGCACGGTCGGGATGTTCAAGCTCGAGGCGGACGGCGTCCACGCGACCCGCGTGCCGGTGCAGCTCGGTCGCAGTTCGGTGAACGTCATCGAAGTCCGCCAAGGCCTGCAGCCCGGCGACCGCGTCATCACCTCCGACATGTCCCAGTGGGACGCGGACGACCGCGTGAAACTGAACTGATCTTGATCACCACGAAACACACGAAACACACGAAAATGAAATCTCCGATCCGAAATATGCTTTCGTGTTTTTGGTGTGTTTCGTGGTGAAAATTTTTTCCCTATGAACCCCGATACGCTCATCAAACTTGATCAGGTCACGAAGGTTTACCTCACCGACGAAGTGGAGACTCACGCCCTCGCGGGGATCGATTTCGAGATCCATCGCGGCGAGTACGTCGCCATCACGGGGCCGTCAGGCTGCGGCAAGTCGACGCTGCTCTCGATCCTCGGTCTGCTCGACACGCCGTCGGACGGCGCCTACGTGCTCAATGGCCGGCCGGTCCAGGATCTCACGCTGCCGGAGCGCGCCCGCATCCGGAACCGCGAGATCGGGTTCATCTTCCAGTCGTTCAATCTCATCGGCGACCTGAGCGTGTACGAGAACGTCGAGCTGCCGCTGACCTACCGCGGCATGCTCGCCGGCGAACGCAAGGAACGCGTGAACGAAGCGCTCGAGAAAGTCGGCATGGCGCATCGCGCGAAGCATCTGCCGTCGCAGCTCTCGGGCGGTCAGCAGCAGCGCGTCGCCGTGGCGCGCGCCCTCGGCGGCCATCCGGCGGTGCTGCTCGCCGACGAGCCCACCGGCAACCTCGATTCGAAAAACGGCGACGCGGTGATGGAGCTCCTCCACGACCTGCACCGCGGTGGCGCCACCATCATCATGGTGACGCACGACCCGCGCTTCGCCCGCCACGCGCACCGCACCGTGCACATGTTCGACGGGAGGGTCGTGGCAGAGCCGGTAGAGGTGTAAGTAACAAGAATCAGGTAACAAGTAACAGGTTCGGAAAATCCCAAATCCCAGGTGCCAAAACCCAAACCTGAGGCCCGGAAGGCGCGAACAGAGGATGTAGGTCTCTTGCGATTCCTGCTTTCCTGATTTCCCCATTCATCGGCCTTTAGGTGCGGCGGATTGAAATCCAAACTCCAAAATCCAAAATCGAAAATCCACCATGATTGAGCTTCGCTCCATCAACCGTGTCTATCCGCTGAAGGGCGGGCCGTTCTACGCGCTCCGCGCGATCGATCTCGAGATCAAGCAGGGGGACTTTCTCTCGATCATGGGGCCCTCGGGCTCGGGCAAGTCCACGCTGTTGCACGTGCTCGGGCTCCACGATGGCGAGTGGGCGGGCGAGTATTGGTTCGGTGGTGAGCCGGTGCATCGGCTCGACCAGAAGAAGCGGTTCGCGCTGCAGAAGCGGAACATCGGCTTCGTCTTCCAGAGCTATCACCTGCTCGACGATCTCACGGTGTACGAGAATTTGGAAATCCCGCTGTCCTACCGCGACCTGCCGAAAAAAGACCGCGAGGGCATCGTCTGCGACACGCTCGACCGGTTTCACATGGCGGCGAAGCGCGATCTCTATCCGTCGCAGCTTTCCGGCGGCCAGCAGCAGCTCGTCGGCGTGGCGCGGGCGCTGGTCGCGAAGCCGATGCTGCTCCTCGCGGATGAGCCGACCGGCAACCTGCATTCCGACCAGGCGAGGGAAATCATGGAGCTGTTCCGCCGGCTCAACCGCGATGAGGGCGTGACCATCGTGCAGGTGACCCACTCCGAGGAGAACGCCCGCTACGGCACGCGCACCGTCCGCCTCGCGGATGGCGTGATCGTGAAGTGACGGTCTTGGCAGTTGGCCGCAAAGAGGCGCAGACGACGCGAAAAAGGGGATTGGTTTTGGCGATCCTTTGCGCCTTTGCGGTTAAAATTCTGTCGCACGGTGTCGTTCGCGTGACGCGATGAGCAACAAGGTAGGGCGAGGCGTCCCCGCCGAGCCGTTCGGCAGCATGTCACATATTACGTGACATTGTCCGGATGCCGGGCGCGGCTCACCGGGGACGGTTCGCCCTACCTCGGCGCGGGCAGGCTGAAGGTGTAGGCGCCGGCGGGCACGGTGAGCTGCACGCGGCCGTTCGTCTCGCTCAGGGCGCTGGCTTCGGCGAGATCGCGCAGGGGGCGGCCGGCGGCGGTGACGTCTCGGGCGGCGGCGGTGGGCAGGCTGATTTGCGCGGAGGTGTTGGGCGGCACGGTGACGGCGAGTTCGAAGCGGCCGTTGGCGATTTTCCAGTCGGATGCGGCGACGCCATAGGGCGTCTCGACGCTCGCCTTCGCGAAGGTGAGGCCGCCGCCGGGAATCGGGGCGACCTGAAAACGTTTCCAGCCCGGAGCGCCGGCGTCGGGCTTGAGTCCCGCGATCGTGCCGTAGAACCAGCCGACGACGGAGCCGTAGGCGTAGTGGTTGAAGGAGTTCATGCCCTCGGGATTGAAGCCCTGCTCGGGTGTCCAGCTGTCCCAGCGCTCCCAGATCGTGGTCGCGCCGTTCTTCACGCTGAAGAGCCAGCCGGGATAGGTTTCCTGCAGCACCACCTTGTAGGCGAGGTCGGGCCGGCCGATCGCGGTGAGGACCGGCGCGACGAGCGGCGTGCCAAGGAAACCGGTGGCGAGATGGTCCTTCTTGTCCGCGAACGTGCGCACGAGATGCGCCACGACCTGCGTCTTGAGCGGAGTCGGCACGAGGTCGAAACCGAGCGCGAGCAGGTAGGCGGTCTGCTCGTCGCTGGCGAGGCGTCCGTCGGCTG
>CALFNJ010000417.1 GCA_937902865.1 uncultured Opitutaceae bacterium | reverse complement strand
CGATGATGACGCCGAGGGCCGTGAGCACCGAGCGCAGCTTGTTCGCGCGGATTTGCGCGAAGGCGATGCGGAACGACTCGGTGAACTCGTAGAGGAGGCGCCTCATGGGAATTTTCGATTTTCCAGGTTCGGCGAAAATTGATCGATGACCCCCCGCAGCGAGCGCTGGAATCCAGGTTTTGTGCGCCGGGAGTGCATGGTCAGGTCAGGCAATCGAACCTCGGGAATCCAAGATCGAAAATGGGTCACTCCGCCGCGCCGTCGCTCTCGATCAGGCCGTCGCGCAGGCGGATGATGCGGCGGGCGTGCCGGGCGATCTCCTCCTCGTGCGTGACCACGATGATGGTGTTGCCCTGTTCATAGAGCTCCTCGAAGAGCGCCATGATCTCCACGCCGGTCTTGGAGTCGAGATTGCCGGTGGGCTCGTCGGCGAGGATGATGGAGGGGTGGTTGACGAGGGCGCGGGCGATGGCCACGCGCTGGCGCTGTCCGCCGGAAAGCTCATTGGGCTTGTGGTTCATGCGCTCGCCCAGGCCGACGTCGTGCAGGGTCTGCGTGGCCCGCTCGTGGCGCACATGCGGCGACAGGCCGGCGTAGATGAGTGGGAGCTCGACATTGCTCAGCGCGTTCGAGCGCGGCAGGAGGTTGAAGGTCTGGAAGACGAAGCCGATCTCGCGGTTGCGGATCTCCGCCAGCTCGTCGTCGGTCATCGTCGCGACGTTCTTGGAATTGAACTCGTAGCGTCCGCTCGTCGGCGTATCGAGGCAGCCTAGCATGTTCATCAGCGTGGATTTGCCGCTGCCCGACGGTCCCATGATCGCCAGGTACTCGTTGCGGTGAATCTTCAGCTGCACGCCGCGGAGGGCGTGGATGATCTCCTCGCCCATCTTGTAGAGCTTCGTCACGCCCTCGATCTCGATGACAAGGGCGCCGGCCGGGCGCACGGTGCGCGAGGCGGAGGCGGGGACGGTCGGAGGCGTCATGAAGAAGGGAGAAAGGGAAAAGATGCGGGCGCGGAAACCGGGCGCGGCGCCGCGGACGAGGGATGGATTATTTCTTCACGTCGGCGGGCTTCGGCCGCTCGATCATGACCTTGGAGCCGTCTTTCAGCCGGCGGCTGATGGCGGCGTAGCTGCCCGACACGACCTCGTCGCCCGCCTTCAGGCCGCTCTTGATCTCGATGTGGGTGTTGTCGGCGATGCCGGTCTCGACCATCTGCAGCTTTACCGTGTCGCCCTGCTTCACGAAAACTCCGCGCTGGAGCTTGTCGCGATCGCGCTTCGCCTGGCCGCGCTCGGCGGCGACGTCGAGGCTGTTGCCCGACTTTTCCTGGGCGGCCTTGGCCGTCTGCTGCTGCAGCTCTTCCGTCGTGAGGCCGCCGGCGGCGCGCACCGTCACGCTCTGGATCGGCACCGCGACCACGTTCTCGACCGTCTGGGTCTCGATGTCGGCCGTGGCGCTCATGCCCGGGCGCAGCTCGACGCCGCGGTCGGTGATGCGGATCTTGACGAGGAAGTTGGTGACGTCGTCCGTGCCCTGCGCGCCGGAGCTGGCCTGGCCCGAGTTGCCGATTTCGGTGACGGTGCCGTTGAAGCGGCGGCCGGGGAACGCGTCGATGGAGATCAAGGCGTGATTGCCGACCTTCACGTTGACGATGTCATTCTCGTTCACCTTCACGCGGATTTCCATGCTCTCCATATCGGCCACGCGCATGATTTCCGCGCCGCCATAGGAGCCGGTGCCCGCGACGCGCTCGCCGACCTCGCTCGTGAGCGAGCTGATGGTGCCGTCGATCGGGGAATAGATCGTGGTCTTCGCGAGCTGCTCCTTCGCCTGGTTGACCGAGCCCTCGGTCTGGCGGATGCGGGCGAGGTTTGAATCGTGGTTGGCCTTCGCCACCTCGTAATTGGTCTTCGTCGTGGCGAAGTCCGCGTCGGAAATGAGTTTCTTCGCGTAGATCTCCTGCGCCTGGTGGAGGTCCTGCTCCGCCTTGGTCAGCTGAGCCTTGCTCAGCACGGCCGCAGCCTGCGAGGCAGCGAGCGAAGCCTCCTGCTGGTCAAGCTGGGCAACGTAAGTGTCGGGGCGAATCTTCACCAGCAGATCGCCCTTTTTCACGGGTGCGCCTTCCTTCAGGGGCAGGTCGGTGAGCTCACCCGACACTTCCGGGGAAATCTTCACCTCGGTCTCGGGCTGCACCTTGCCGGTGGCGGTGACCAGTTGGGTGATCGTCTTGATGATCGCCTTGTCGGTCGTGACCGGGATGACCTCGGCCTTGCCCTTCTTGGCCATGGTCGCGGCCGCGCCAAGGGCGACCAGCAGCACGACACCGCCGAGCACGTACCATTTCGCGCGCGAAGGCTTGCGGGAGGAGGAGGGAATGGAAACGGGCTGGGACATACGATCGCCTGATGGAATGAGGTTAAACGGGTAAAAATGACAGCGACGGGCAGACCGAGGCAAGCCAAGGCTGGGTACGCACGGACCCCACGCCCTGCGGCGGGAAGAAAGCCGAACCATCCTCTATTACAGCCGAATGCCGCAAAGGGTTACACGATTCTTTGTAAAAAGGTGGCCGTCGACCGCGACGGTTGAGCGAGTTCCCGCGAAGCCGTGAAGGTAGGGCGCGTTGTCCCTAACGCGCCGGTTTGGCCCGGGAGTCGCAAAAAGCGGACGATGCTCTCGGCGCGTTAGGGACAACGCGCCCTACCCGCAGCCGGCGTGATCTCGGGCGATTCAGCCGAAGCGGGCGACATCCACGGCCGAATCGAACGGCGCGCCCTTCGCAAGGTGATCGACCCACTGCCGCGCCAGCCACGGAGCGAACAGCACGCCTTTCGATCCCAATCCCGCCATCACCCCTACTCCCGTCGCACGCAGGCAGCGGCCGACGACGGGCCGCTTGTCGGGCAGGGTCAGACGCAGGCCCGCCTCCTGAGCGCGCACCGCGTAAGTTCGCTCTGTCAGCTGTGGGATGGCGCGCTCCAGCTCTTCCCTGGCCGCCGCTGTCGGCGTCATGTCGTCCGCACCGATCGCGTACGTCGCGCCCACCTTGGCTTTTCCTTCCGCCAACGGCAGCAGCCAGTGTCCGCGGCTGATGATGACATCTGGCGCCAGGCCGGAAACTTCCATGGTGAGCGATTCTCCCTTGGCCACCGTCCACGGCACGTGCACGAACCGGGCATCACGCCGCGCGGCGGCGCCGGTGCACAGCACCACGAGTTCGTGCCGTCGGGCCAAGTCGTCCGGATCGGCCGCTTCCTCCTTCAGGCGGCCGGCGGTTCGCCACCGTTCGCGTGCGGCCGTGAGCAACGCGGGCAGATCCACCTGCGCGGCGCCGCCGATCCAGAATCCCTCCGCGTCGGATGCCTCGACAAACGGCTCCAATTCCTGCCGGGCCTGGCGCTCCGCGAAAAACTTCCGCTCCGTCTCGTCGCGAAACGCGCGCCGGATCCGCATCTCCCGCCACACCGTCACACCAAGCGTTTTCCCGAGGGAGCGATAGGCCGTCGCGGCGAGCGGGACGGAGAGGACGGTCGCGGCGAAGCAGGCGCCCGCAGCGGTGAGCAGTCGGGTCCGACGAGTGGTCATGGCAGTGCTCCATTCCAGGGTCTGGCGCGCCTCGGGTGGCGCGCCGGCACCCAGGGACACGCCCGCCTCCCGGGCCGCGTTCGGAACCTGAGACGCGTCACATCCACCTCTCATCGCGGTCTCATCGGCCGCCCGGTTGCCTAGAACACGTTCTAGTTGGGACCATCGCGCGGTGAGCGATGCGTACGACGTGGTCGTGGTCGGCTCCGGCGGCGGGGCCATGACCGGTGCGGAGCTGGCGCAGCGGGCCGGGTTGAGCACGCTGGTGGTCGAGAAGACCCCGCTCATCGGCGGCACCTCGGCGTACTCCGGTGGCGCCTGCTGG
>CALFNJ010000416.1 GCA_937902865.1 uncultured Opitutaceae bacterium | reverse complement strand
CGCGAATTCCGTCGCGGGTTCGCATGACCCGGATCGCTGGCTTGTCTCCGTTTCCTGATTTCCTGAGTTCCAGATAACCCACCCGGATTTAATTTTCCGCTATGACACGGCCATCTCGCGATTTCAGCGTGGGTTAGCGCGGCATGGAATCGAAGTGCTTGCACGCCGGGCGCGCGGTCGCATCGTCCGCGGCCGTTCTTTCACCGCCTAAGCGCCGGCCCCTTCCTGGGTCGGTGCACGGGGGAACCAAACTCCCCGATCATGGGATCGGGGACGGGGCGCATGGCTGCAGGCAACCGCGGTCTAGGTCACTTCCTGGGACCGAGCCCGTCAGCTAACCTCGTCGGCCACGGGAAGGGTGATCCACTGAAGCCCGCGCGTGCGGTGTCTCCACGGTCTCCCCACTGCAACCGCGTCGGCGCGCGCCACGGGAACACCGTTTCGCGCCCGACGCATGTCGGAGACAACCACATGCCAGTGTCGGATTTCGTCAGGTCGGCCAAGTCGCTCGCGTTCGGTCGCGCCCGCTCTCTCGCGGACCGTGATCTGTTTCACAAGGTTTCGCTCATCGCTCTCTTCGCCTGGGTTGGACTCGGTGCGGATGGACTTTCCTCCTCGTGCTACGGCCCGGAGGAAACCTTCAAGGCCCTCAGCGCCCATCCGCATCTCGCGGTCTTCGTGGCGCTCGCGGCCGTCGTCACCATCATCGCCGTCTGCGCGAGCTACGCGCAGATCATCGCGCTGTTTCCGTCGGGTGGCGGCGGCTATCTCGTCGCGAGCAAGCTCCTCTCGCCCACTCTCGGCGTCGTCTCCGGCAGCGCGCTGCTGATCGACTACGTGCTCACGATCACGATCTCGGTCGCGAGCGGCGCGGATGCGCTCTTCAGTCTGCTCTCGACCGAATGGGAGCCGTGGAAGCTGCCGTTCGCTTTTGCGGGCGTCACCGGGCTTTCCCTGCTCAATCTCCGCGGCGTGCGCGAATCGGTCCTGCTGTGGGTGCCGGTGTTCTTCGTCTTCGTCGGCACGCATGTGTTCGCCATCATCTACGCGTTGGCCGCGCATGGCGCCGGTGGCCACCTGGTGAGCACCACGGTGCGCGATGTGCACACGGCTGGAGCGGAACTCGGCTGGTTCGGCCTTTTCGCGCTGCTGCTCAAGGCCTACAGCATGGGCGCCGGCACGTTCACCGGCATCGAGGCCGTCAGCAACGGCCTGCCGATTCTGCGCGAGCCGCGCGTGCGCACCGGGCGGCGCACGATGGTGTACATGGGCGTCTCGCTCGCCCTCACCGTCGCCGGCCTGCTCGTCGCCTACCTGCTGCTCGGCGTGGCTCCGACCGAGGGCAAAACGCTCAATGCCGTCCTGTGCGAGCGGCTCGTCGCCGCCTGGCCGCACGCCACCGGCGCTGGTTTCGTCCTCGTCACGCTGCTGTCCGAGGCCGCGCTGCTCCTGATCGCCGCGCAGACCGGCTTCCTCGACGGCCCGCGCGTCCTCGCCAGCATGGCGCTCGATCGCTGGTTTCTCGCGCGTTTCGCCGACTTGAGCGACCGCTTCGTCACCCAGAATGGCGTCCTGCTCATGGGTTTTTCCGCGCTCGTGATGATGGCCGTCACGCGCGGTTCGGTCGGCCTGCTCGTGGTGTTTTATTCGATCAACGTCTTCATCACCTTCACGCTCTCCCAGCTCGGCATGGTGCGGCACTGGTGGCGGCAGCGGCGCGCCGAGCCCGCCTGGCGACGCAAGCTCGCGGTCAATGGTTTTGGCCTCGTGCTCACGACCTTCATCCTGATCTCGCTCACGGCGGTGAAATTCTTCGAGGGCGGCTGGGCCACGCTCGCCGTCACCAGTGTGCTCGTGTTCGTCGCCTTCGCCATCCGGCGCCACTACGCCGGCGTGCAGACGCAGCTCCGCCGCCTCGACGCCATTGCCGAGCCGATCACCGCCAACTCCGCCGTTCCCGTTCCGGTTCCGACTCCGTCTACCGCGCCTGAGCTCGATCCCGCGGCCCGCACCGCGATCGTCCTCGTGAACGGCTACAACGGACTCGGCCTGCACACGGCCCTGCACGTGCCGCGGGCCTTCGGCGACGCGTTTCGCAACGTGGTCTTCCTCCAGGTCGGCGTGGTGGACGCCGGCAATTTCAAGGGCGCCACCGAGATCGAAGCGTTGCGCGCGCACACCGCCAGGGAAGCGGACCGCTATGTGCCTTGGGCTCAGGCCCACGGCTACGGCGCGACCGCGCTCACCTCCATCGGTCACAACGCGATCGACGAGATCATGCGCCTGGCCGAGTCCGCCGCGGACCGATTCCCGCACCGCGTGTTCTTCGCCGGCCAGCTGCTCTTCACGCGCGAAACCCGCCTGACCCGCTGGCTGCACAACCACACCGCCTTCACCCTGCAGCGCCGCTTCTTCCTCGCCAACCTCCCCTTCGTCATCCTCCCCATCCGCGTGGGAGAATGAAATCCGGTGAGGGTTGATTTATCTGGAACTCAGGAAATCAGGAAACGGAAACCCGCGTTCGATCCGGTCTCGTCAAGTTTCGCCGATCAAAGCGGACATTCAGCGCATCAAACATTTGGCTGAGACCTCGACCTTGTGAATTCAGAAGCCGAAAAGCCAGGAACCGAGACCACCTTTTATGGCTTCCTGGCTTCTGAATTAAATCCCCGCGCAGCCAAGGTTCGCGGGCTCGTTTCCGTTTCCTGATTTCCTGAGTTCCAGATAAATAAATATCCCGGAACTCGATGCCGCCCGCTCAGCGCAGCTGCAGCGTGTCGCCTTCGAAGGTCAGGCCGAGCGGGGGGGCGACGACGGCCTTGCGGTCGCCGTCCTTCTTCACGTGGCCGGCGAGCCAGGCGTCGTAACCGGCCGCTTTGGCGGCGGCGAGGGTCGCGTCGACCTTGTCCGGCGCGACATAGGCCGCGAAGCCGACGCCCATGTTGTAGGTCGCGTACATCTCGCGCGGATCGACCGGGCCCGCCTGCTCGATGAACTTGAACAGCGCCGGCGCCGTCCGCGGCGCGGTGATCTCGTAGACGAAAGGCTCTTCCAGCCGCATCAGCTTGCGCCAGCCGTGGCCGGTCACATGCGCGACATAGTTCAGCTTGATCCCGCGCCGCTGGCACTCGCGCACGAAGGCGACGTAAATGACCGACGGCGCCAGCAGCGCCTCGCCAAACGTGCGGCTCCCACCGAGGCCGAGGGGCGACTGATAACCCTCCGGCAGCTTGTCGGCGATCTTGCGGCAAAGCGTCAGCCCGTTCGTCTGCACGCCCGAGGAGGCGAGGAAAATGATCGCGTCGCCTGCCTGCACGTCGCCCGTGATCCGCAGGTGCTTCGGGGAAATCTTTCCGATCGCGGAGCCGGCCAGCACGATCGTGCCCGGATCCACCACGCCGCGCAGCGTCGGCGTTTCGCCGCCGCCCCAGACCGCGCCCGCCTGGCGGCAGCCCTCGGCGAAGCCCTCGACCAGTCCATGCGTCCGCTTCTCGTCCGCGAACCACGCCGAGTCGCCCACCGCCGCGTGCATCGCCACCGCGATCGGGAGCGCGCCGCAGGTGATGAGGTCGTTGACGATCGTCGCCACCACATCGATGCCGATCTCGCGATAAAAACTCCGGCCCGTCGCCGAGTACACCGCGTCGGCCACGAGGTTCTTGGTGCCGAGACCTTCCTCGACGTGCGCGAGGAAATGATCCCCCGCCTCGATCAAGTAGGCGCTCTCCCCGCGGGTCGTCGCCGGCTCGACATAGCCGTGCTCCTTCAGCAGTCCCGCGGTCGAACGCGCCGCCTGCTGGCACGCGCGCTTGAACGCATCGAGCTGGTCATAACGCACGCCGGAAGATTCGTAACTGAGACTCATGAGGAGGATTGGCCCACGGAACACACGGAATACACCGAAGGAATGGT
>CALFNJ010000415.1 GCA_937902865.1 uncultured Opitutaceae bacterium | reverse complement strand
GATGAAACCCTCGCGGCGGGCGTGTACATCGATGGCGATGCCTCCGCGGGCGGGAATTACGACGGCCTGCCGGCGGCGGCCGCGAAGACCGGCAACAACCTCGAGCAGCCGTCGAACAAGGTGGCGATGATGGCCGTGCGCCTCGCGGCGAAACTGCCGGTCACGATGTTCACGGTGAACCTCAAAGACGGCAAGGAGACCACGCTGCTGCACAGCACCGACTGGTTGAACCACCTGCAGTTTTCGCCGACCGATCCGACGCTGCTCATGTACTGTCACGAAGGCGTGAAGGTGCAGGTCGACCGCATCTGGACCATCCGGACCGACGGCACGCAGAACACGCTCGTCCACACGCGCAGCATCCAGATGGAGGGCGTCGGCCACGAATGGTGGAGCAAGGACGGCAAGAATATCTGGTACGACATCAACATCGGCCGCCAGACCCACACCGACGGCGATCCGGATTATCCGAGCTACACGCGCGCACTGGTCGGATTTGTCGGTGGCTACAATGTCACGACCAAGGAGCGGATCTGGTACCACTACATGCCCGAGGAGTGGTCGATCCATTTCAACACCAGCCCGGACGGAGCGACCTTTGCCGGCGACGGCGGCCGCTCGCCGAACTCCCACTGGATCTACCTGTTCCATCCGGAGCGCGTGATGGACGAGAAGATGCTTGGCGACAATCTCACGCGCCTCGGCGCCTTCAAGACCGAGAAGCTCGTGAACATGACGCACCACGACTACAAACTGGAGCCGAACGTCACGTTCACGCCGGACGCGAAGTACATCGTTTTCCGCTCGAATATGTTCGGGCCGACCTACGTGCTCGCGGTCGAAGTCGCCAAGGCCGTGGGGCGTTGAGCGTCCGTCGCGGTCTCCGATTGGACCGCGGTTTCGCGGACGGCGGTCCAGAGGCACCGAGCATCCGGAGAAATCCGGTTTGCCTGGATTCCGCGTTCCGGCTGCGGCATTTCCTGGTTCGTCCGCAGGAACTCCAGAAGGTTAAGCGCGAAGACGCGAAGGCGCGAAGTCTAACTGGTTTTCTTTGCGCCTTCGCGTCTTCGCGCTTCCTGAAAAGCGAATCAATGGCCGGGTGCGGTCGGATCCGCCTTGGCTTCGGTTGATTTGCTGGGCCGCAGCCGCCAGTTGGTGACGTCGATTTCCGCCGGATCGGTGGTTGAGGGAAAGGGAATCGCCCTGAGCCCGCCGGGCAGTTGGGAGAGCGGGTTGTGCTCATTTTCTTCGATATGGGTCGAGACCGTCCGATGGTTGCCTTTGGCGTCCACAGAGAAAAATCGCACGTAGATGTCCTTGTCGGGATCAGGATTGCCAAATCTTCCCGTGAGTCGGAGGGCGAGCGCGAGTTCCTTCCCCGCGGGGAGGTAGGTGAGGTCATGCCGCGGATCGGCGCCCAGGATCTGCCCCGAAAAGGCGTTGGCGTAGGTTATCGGCTGGCCGAGCAGCCAGAGATCGGTGTCGGAATTATTGCGGACGATGGCGGAGAACGTGACGCGATCCTGGCGTCCGTCTTCGTCGTCCATCACCCGGGCGATTCCGAGCGAGAGGAGCGGCCGGACGGTGATGCCCTCGGTGTCCTTGGTCGCGAGCTGAAAGGCGATGCCGACGCTCGAGGTGAGACTCAGCGCGAGCATCAGCAGCCCGAGGATGGCCACGGAAACGCGGCGCACGACGGGATGGGGAATCTTGTACGCGAGCGCGGGGCGGACACGGTCGCAGATTCGGTAGAACACGACGGCGGGCCAGAGCAGGCCCGCGCTGCCGGCGACCCAGGCCAGGTTTTTCACCTCCGGCAGCGCATCCTCCTTGAACGAAACCAGGGCACCGACCGCGAGGAACAGCGGCGTGATGATGAACTGCATGCCGATCACGTACGGCATGATCGTGGTCACCCGCACGGATGATTCCTGCGTGCGCTGGAGCAGTGCGGCGTCGGAGCAGTACGAGATGACGACGACCAGCAGCACCACGGGCAGGGCGACATAGATGATCGTGTCCAGCGAGGGCAGGGACGGGACTTCCGTCAGCGACAGCCGCTTCACCGGCACATTGGTCTCCGGATCGCAGCTCGAGAGAAAGCTGACCCAGGCCACGAGCAGGTAGCCGATCAGCCGCCGGGCGACCGTGATGACGGAAAAGGTCGAGATCGTGAGGAAGGAAAACGGCCGCACGTAGGGTGCGCCGCGGTCGCCGAGCTTCGAGGCGAAGCGGGCGGGACGGAAGGCGATGTCAAAGGCGGTGAGAAAAAAGCCTTTGATGAACTGGAGGCCTCCGACGAAGAAGTCCTCGACCTTGTCTGCGTACTCGAAGGCCATGGCAGGAGGGAGCGAAAAGGATGCCGGGGTGGCGTTTAGGGAGTGGCGGCAGATGAGGCGATCTGCACCGTTTGGGATTTTCCGGACGTGCCGGGGAATTCGGTCAGCAACGCGGCGATGCCGGCGGGCACCAGCCAGGTCAGGTCGCGCGACGCGCCGTCGCTTTCGGCGATGCCCTCATATCTCCGGAGAAATTTTCCGTCGGCCCCAGGGTGGCCTTCATGAATGAAGAGGCGGACGTAACGGTGATAGTTGACGGTGCTGACCGTCTCGTAGCCAGTGACGCCGTAAAGCGGCGCCTGAACTCCGGTCAGCGGGCCGCCGTTGACCAGGTTCGTCGTGCGCGGGAGGACAATGATCTGCGGCACGCTCAGGCCATGGACTTCGTGATTGGCGTCGACGGTCATCGGTGGGCCGATGCCGTAATCCAGCCCCACGAGATAATCGCTGGAGCCGAATTTGCTCTGCGGCCATTCGACCAGGCCAAGCTCCGTGAGCTTTTTCGCCGTCGCCTGGGCGTAGGCCTTGAACTCGAGCGAACTGCCCAAGCCATCCTGCGCCGGGACGAGGATGAAGCTCTTTCCCTTGATCGCGGACAGTTCGTGGAAGCGCGTCACGCTCCACTCCATGCCGCCGGTGCTGCAGCCGGGGAGGACGGGAAGCAGCAACGCCAAAGGCGCCCAGGCAGGAACGCGGGGTATGCGCATCATGGGGTAGGGCAGCGACTTGATGAGGAAGGGGCGTGCCGGCGCAAGTGCGATGTCGGCAAAACAATGGCTTTCCCTCTTGGATCCGAGTCCCTGCGTCCGGGCAAATCCGGTTTCGGTCGGGCCACAACGAAGCGAGCGGCTTGTCAGAGGCTCTGAGCCTTACTTTGCCGGCGCAGGGACCCAAACCGGCTGCGCTTTTCCGACCTTCCCGGGAAATTCATCGAGCAGGACGGCGACCCCTTCCGCGGCGAACGCGGTGGGTTCCCGGGTGGGCCCGATACTCTGCGCCGTCGCCTGGTATCTTCGCGGGAATTTTCCCTCCGCATTGAGCTGGCCCTCATGGATCACGATTTCGACATAGCGGCGATAGCCGTAGTCATCGAGCATCTCGACCGTCGTGGCGTACGTGCTCTCGCGCTGCACTGTCATGGCGCTGCCGCTGGATGGATCCAAGCCGACGACGGTCGTCGCCGGCACGGTTGAGCCGGCCAGTTCCCCGCTTCTCGTGACGGCCGAGGCGGCTCCGTAGTCGAGAATCACGACATAGTCGCTGCCGCTCTGTTGGTCTGCCGGCAGTTCCCGCATGCCGTGGAGAGCGAGTTTTTGCACGACGGCTTGCGCATAGGTTTTGAATTCCGGGGATCGCGCCAGTTCCTGGCGCATGGGGACGACGACGAAGGTCTTTCCCTGGACGGATCCGAGTTTGTGCGCGCGCGACACCGCCCATTGCGTCCCTGGGGAAGCGCATCCGGCGAGAACCGGCAAGCCCAGCAGACAGCAGAGGAAAAATATCTTCATCGCGGAAAAAGTCCGAAGGGGGAAGGACGGCAGCGGCAGGACTGAGCGCCTACTTTGAGCCGTGG
>CALFNJ010000414.1 GCA_937902865.1 uncultured Opitutaceae bacterium | reverse complement strand
CGCGTTTCTGCGCCTCTGCGCGAGATCCGAAAACGATCGGCTATCTCAACCTTCAACCCCGCTGCGACCAGATGCGCAGCGAGGCCAGCAGGAAGTCCTCCAGCGCGGCGGCCTCATTGAGATTCAACCGGAGCAGGCCGACGGCGTGCTCGAGCTTTTCGACCGAGGAAACGAGTCCCAAGGCCGTGCTGCGCCGCGCCTCCGTCGCACTCGAGTTGAGCACGGGCAGCGCGAAAACGCGGGTGGCCTGTTCGATCTCGGCGAACAGCCGGGCGCGGAGGCCGTTGGCGATGCCGGTTTCGATCGCCACCTTCTCGTCGTCCTCGAGGTCCGGCGGCAGCTTTTCCTTCTGCTGCTTCCAGACTTCATCCGTCGCGAAATCGAGCACCGCGCTGAAGCGAGCGACGAGGCCGTAGAGGGTGAAGATGTGATCCGCCACTCCGCGCTTGTCGGGCGCGCCTGCGCCGAGGCGGCCGAGCCAGGCGCGGTAATCGTCGAGCCAGGCCGACCAGCCGTCGACCGCGAGGGTGGTCGCCGCCGCCGGAAAGCGGAAATGCAGGACCCGGCTGCGGATCGTCGGCAGCAGCGCGTAGGGCCGGGTCGTGAGGAGGAGCAGGGTGGTGTTGCGCGGCGGCTCCTCGAGGGTCTTCAGGAAAATGTTGGCCGCGGCGGTGTTCATCCGGTCCGCCTCGTACAGGATCGCGACCTTGCGGGGCGCGACCGCGGGCGAAACCTGGATCTTGTTGATGAGCTCGCGCGTGGCGTCGGCCGTGATGATCCGCATCTTGCCCGACGGACGCAGCGAGAAACAGTCGGGATGCTGCTCCGGGGCGAAGCGGGCGGAGGATTCCTTCACGTTCAGGAGCCGGTCGGCGATCGCCTGCGCGACGCCCGTGAGCGTGTCCGGATCGTCGCCCTGCAGCAGCAGGCTGTGCGACAGGCGCTGGCGCTCGATGGCCTGTTCGATCACCGCCACCGCCGGCGTGCCGGCGAGCGCCGAGGGCCAGGCGAGGGAATCAGGGGACAGGGGACTGGCGGCAGGAGACAAGGGATATCAGGGGACGTAAGACGGAAGAAGGGAGACGGGTGCCGGGTGACGGATTTCGGGCGGAACGTTCAACCTCCAACGTTCAACGTTGAACGTTCAAGGATTCGGCAGGAAGGCGATCGCGACAGACACGAGAGAAAAACGAAAATCGATTCGCGGTCTTCTTCGCGTGCTTCGCGTCCTTTGCGTGCCCCTCCGATCGGCTCAGCCCTTCAGGCGCGCCTGTACCTCGGTCCAGATTTGCTTCGCGATGACGTCCTCGCTCTTCGTGCCGTCGATGACGATGAAGCGCTCCGGCATGCCTTTCGCGAGCAGCAGATAGCCGGTGCGCACCTTCTCGTAGAAATCAACATTCTCGCGCTCCATGCGGTCGGGCAGGTCGGAGGCGCGCTGCTTCAGGCGGGAGAGGCTGACCTTGGTGGGGACGTCGAGGACGATGGTCACGTCGGGCATCACGGTGCCGACGGCGAAACGGTTGATCTGGTTGACCGGATCCATCGCGAGGTTGCGGCCGATGCCCTGGTAAACGGTGGAGGAATCGAGGAACCGGTCGCAGAGCACGATCGCGCCGCGGGCGAGGGCCGGGGCGATGATCTCGCGCACCAGCTGGGCGCGGGCGGCGGTGAAAAGGAGGAGCTCGGTTTCCGCGCTCATCTCGTCGCCCTTCGAATTATGGACGATGATATTGCGGATCTGCTCGCCGATCTCCGTGCCGCCGGGCTCCCGCGTCGACAGCGCCTCGCGATGGGTCTTCTGGATATGGGCCGCGAGGCGTCCGATCTGGGTCTACTTGCC
>CALFNJ010000413.1 GCA_937902865.1 uncultured Opitutaceae bacterium | reverse complement strand
GCCATCGCGCTGGCGCTGGCCCAGCAATCTTCCGCCAGCACGGTGACCGCAGTCGATGCCAGCTCCGACGCGCTCGCGCTGGCGGCGGAGAATGCCGCGGCGACCGGCCTGGCGGAGCGGGTGAGCCTGCTGCGATCGAACTGGTTCGAGCAGGTGCCGGCGGAATCCCGCTTCGAGCTGATTGCGGCCAATCCGCCATATCTTTCGGAGTCCGAGACCGCGGCCGCCGCGCCTGAGGTGCGCGTCTTCGACCCGCACGCAGCGCTCACCTCCGCCGGAGCTGACGGCTTGGCGGATCTGCGGGCGATTGTCGCATCCGCGCCGCGTTATCTGGCTCCGGGCGGACTGCTGGCGCTGGAGACCGGCATCGCGCAGCACGCGGCCCTGCTGCCGCTCGCGCGGGAGGCCGGCTTCAGTCGGATCGAATCGCGGCCGGATCTCACCGGCCGCGACCGCTTCGTCTTAGCCTTTCTTTGAGGCCTGCGCCGTGAGCGGGGCGGTCCCGCTCGCGAGGAAATCGGGATTCTTGGCGAGCGAGACGGCGTCGGTGAGAACGCGCAGCGCCTCCCGCAGGTCGATGTCGCCCTTCACGTAATCCTCATTCTCGTCGGTGCTCAGCTCATCGTCATCCGGGTCGACGCCGGGATTCTGATCATCCGCTTTCTTGGTCGCCTTGATCTTGGGCGGAGGCGGCGGCCCGAGGCGGACTTCCTCGTAGGCGTAGTCGTTCTTGTTGAGGCGATCGCGCTCGGTCTTCATCTCCTTGCGGAACGCGTCGTCCTCATCCTTCTGCTTCCGGCGGACGTCGAGATTGAGCGACACGAGGTTCTGTTCCTGGCGGGTCTTGAACCAGTCGATGTTCTTCTTGAGGTAGGAGAACTCCTCGAGGCTGGCCTGGCGCTGGTGGCTGGCTTCGCGCAGCGGGGTCAGGACCTTCGCGTCGAGCGGCTTGCCGTCGAAAACGCTCGAGGGGATCTCGTCCCACGCGAGGGCATGGTCGAGCTTGGCCTCGCCGAGCTGCGGGATGTAGTCGTCGATCGACGGCAGCACGATGTCGGGCACGACGCCCTTCAGCTGGGTCGAGGAACCGTTCGGCAGGTAGAATTTCTGGATCGTGAGCTTGGCGGCGCCGGTCTTCACCGGGGAGCGCGCGAACTGCTGGATGAACTCGCGCATCTCACGGAGCTCCTGGACCGTTCCCTTGCCGTGGGTGGAACTGTCGCCGATGACGATCGCGCGGCCGTAATTCTGCAGCGCGCCGGCCACGATCTCGGAAGCGGAAGCGCTGAAGCGGTCGACGAGCACCGCGAGCGGGCCGGAGTAGGCGATGCCCGAGTTTTCATCGCTGTCGATGGTGATGTGATTCTGGTAATCCTTCACCTGGACGACCGGGCCCTTGTTGATGAAGAGACCGGCGAGATCGATGGCCTCGGAGAGCAGGCCGCCGCCGTTGTGGCGGAGATCGAGCACCACGCCCTTGACGTTCGCCTGCTGAAAGCGGGCGAGTAGGGCGGCGACGTCCTTCGAGGCGGTGTAGGCTTCGCCCTCGTCGCTGTCGTTGGAATTGTAGAAGCCCGGCAGCGTGAGCACGCCGTACGGGACGGTTTTTCCGTCCGCGTCGGGCACTTCAAAGATCGCACCATGGGCGCGGTTGGACTGGATCTTCACCACGTCGCGCGTGAGCACGATTTCCTTGCGCGTGGTCGGATCGGGAGCGTCAGCGGGCTGCAGGATCAGATGCACCTGCGTGTCCTGATTGCCGCGGATCATCTCGACGATCTTGCGGAGCTTCATGCCGATGACGTCGACCGGCTCGGCGCCGGGCTGGGCGACGGCGATGATCTTGTCGTTCGGATGGAGCTGCTTGCTCAGGTCGGCCGGGCCGCCGGGGACGAGCTCCTTCACCACGCAGTAATCATCCTCGACGCTCAGCATCGCGCCGATGCCGACGAGGCGGAGCTTCATCTGGATGCCGAAATCCTCGTAGGATTCGGCGGAGAAATAGGAAGAATGGGGATCGTAGAGGCGGGCGATCGTGGAGAGAAACATCTCGCTCACGTCGCTGTTCTCGATTTCGCCCACGTTCTTCAGCATCCGCTCATAGCGCTTCCGCACGGCGGTCTCCGCCTCTTCGATGGACTTCTGGTCGGCGGAAGCGACGATAGCGGCGGCATTCTTCGGGCTTTTGACCTCCGCGGCGGTTTTGCCGTTCTGTATTTCCTCGGACGTGATCACGGGCTTGGTTTTGACGCCATCCGCCGTGGCAGCCGGATTTTTGGCGTTCAGGATCTCGCTGATCACGTCGTTCTTGAGACGCTTGCGCCAGAGGTCATCAGCGGCGGCGGCATCGGCCGGCCACTCGGCCTTGGTGCGATCGAAACGGTAGGTATCGGTGCCGGTGAGATCGAAATCCTTCTTAAGCTCGTCGAAGATCCAGTTGATGCGGGCCTGGGTGCGCGTTTCGTAGACGCTGAAGATGTCGTAGGAGGCGTCGATGTTTCCGAGTGCGCTGATATTCCAGTAAACATTCTTGCCGAAGCGGGAGCCGAACGCGGTTTTGTCGGTGCCGAGGAAGAAGAGACGCTGGCCGTCGAGATCGGCCATGAAATTGGGAATGACTTCCGCGTAGTCGGAGCTCTTGACGGC
>CALFNJ010000412.1 GCA_937902865.1 uncultured Opitutaceae bacterium | reverse complement strand
GCTGCACGAGAACGACCGCCGCGCCTTCGAGGCGCTGGGCTTCAAGGCCTCGGTCAAGTCCGAAGAGATCAAGCGCGCCTATAAGGCGCTGGTGAAAATCCACCATCCCGACGCCAATGGCGGCGACAAGGCCTCCGAGGAGCGCCTGCGCGCCATCATTGCGGCCTAGAGCCACCTCAAGACCAAAGGCTTCGTCGTCGCCACCGCCACCGCCATCATCCAGGCCGGCGCCACGCCCGTCTTTGTCGACGTGGAACCGGACACCGGTAATCTCGACGTCCGGCGAGTGGAGGCCGCGATCACCTCGCGCACCAAAGCCATCCTGCCGGTCCATCTCTACGGCCAGATGTGCGACATGCCCGCGTTGCGGGCGCTCGCCGACCGTCACGGACTGAGCATCGTGGAAGACTGCGCCCACTGCGTGGAAGGAGAACGCTCTGGAATCCGGCCGGGGGCGCTGAGCGAAGCGGCCTGCTTCTCATTTTTCGCCACCAAAAACCTGACCTGTGGCGAAGGCGGCGCGGTCATCACCCGCGATGCCGAGCGCGCTCGCCGCCTGCGGCTGCTCCGGCTGCATGGCGTGGACAAGACCTCCGCCGACCGCGCCAGGGAAGGCTACCGCCACTGGGACATGGTCGCCATGGGCTGGAAATACAACATGGACAATCTCCAGGCGGCGCTCCTGCTCCCGCAGTTTGCCCGGCTGGAAGCCAAGGAGCGCCGCCGCGAGGCGCTGGCGCAGCTTTATTTCCGCGAGCTGAACGGAATCCCCGGCCTAGCCTGGCCGCGCCGCTTGCCCGAGGTGCGCCATGCCAACCATCTTTTCACGATTTGGGTCGATGGTGGCCGCCGGGACCACACCATCGCCACCCTGCAGGCCCGCGGGATCGCTTCGGTTGTGAACTATCGGGCCATCCATTTGCTCACTTACTTTCGCGAGCGCTTCAGCTTCCAGCCGGGAACATTTCCGGCGGCGGAAAAAATCGGCGACCAAACCATTTCGCTCCCTTTCTATCCCACCATGAGCGACGAGGATGTCCTGACCGTCACCCGAGCCATGCGCGAAATTCTCGCCTGATTGCGCATGGCCGGCCCTTTCTCTCCTCCGCCTGCCCGGCCTCTGCGCGTCCTTAATCTGATCGACGGCCTCAGCGGCGGCGGGTCCGAGAGGCTGCTGTGGAACACGATCGAGCTGAGCGACCCGGCGCGGGTTCAGCATCGCGTGATGACGGCCTCCCCCGACTGGTTCGGGGATTTCCACTATGCGCCTCGCCTCGCCGCCGTCGGTGCGTACGTCAGCTCCTCCAGCCGCGGCATTCGCCTCCCGAGCGGGCTGCGGCGGATGCTGGCCGGACTGCGGGAGTTCATGCGTCGCCCCAGCCCCAAAAATCCGGTTTTCTCCGGTCTGCGGTATTCCTTTCAGGCGGCCACGCTCGCGTTCACATTTCCCCGCAGCGTGGTGGAGGTCGTCCGGCATCGGCCCGACGTCGTCCATACCCACACGTTCTACAGTTTCGTCCATGGCGTCTTCCTCCGGCTGATCCTCCGGGTGCCTGTCGTGCACACGGTTCCCTGCCTCTTCGCCCAGATGCGTGACAACGGTCTCGGCTGGCTTCCTCGCTTCTACCGCTGGAGCGGAAGCAGCATGAGCGCGTATTTCACCGGCGCCTCCGTCGCTGAGCTGCAGTCCGTCGGCATTCCCAGCGGGCGAATCGTCGCGCTTTCCGGCGGACTTGATCTCGGTCCCGTGCACGCCGCGCGGCACAATCTCCCGGCGCGTCGCGCCGCCGCCCGCCGCCGTCTCGGACTGCCGGAGGATGCTCTCATTGCCCTTAACGTCGGGCGTCTGCACGCATCGAAAGGTCAGGCGCACGCGCTCGCCGCGGTCGCTCTCCTCGCTGAGGAATTTCCCCAGCTTCACCTCGTGATCCTCGGAGAAGGCGAGATGCGGGCGAGCCTGGTCGCCCAGGCGGAGTCGCTCGGAATCCAGGAACGGGTCCATCTCGCGGGGTTCTGGGAGGATCCGATCGAGGGCTGTGCCGCCGCGGACATCTATCTCCGCACCAATCTCCTTGAAGGCGACAATCTCAGCAGTCTCCAGGCACTCGCCCTCGGAGTGCCGGTGGCGGGTTTCGCCACCGATCGGGAGATCGACGTCGTCCGAACCGTCGGCGCCGGCCGCCTCGCTCCCGTGGGCAACGCAGCCGCCCTTGCCGCTTCGCTCCGCGAACTCCTGACCGATCGGGAGCAGTCCATGGCACTCGGCCAGAGCGGCGCGGCCTACATCGATGCCAATCTCGGGATCGAAAATCTTCTCCAGGCTTACACCGCGACCTACGAAAACATCGGGCCCCGGAGCGTCTCTCCGGCCTCGAAAGCGAAGCCCGTCGCCTTCTGGGTGGGAAAAATTTTGGTCACGGTCGGCGTCATGGTGTTCGTCCTGACGCGGCTCGTGGACTGGCCCGACCTGTCCCGCGCTGCCACGACTTTTCCGCTCTCGGCACTGGTGCTGATGCTGGGACTTCATCTGATCATGCGCTGGGTGATGGCCTGGCAGACCGCGCTGATCCTCACCTACGCCGGCGTGCCCTTCCGCACCGCCCGGGTTTTTCAGCTCCATTTGATCTCCAGCTTTTTCAGCTTCGTGTTGCCCGGTGAAGTGGCCGGCGCCACCGTCAGCTGGCATCTGTTCAGCCGCAACTCGGGCCGGGGAGCCCAGACTGCCGCGGCATTGATCTACCTCCGGCTGGTGGGCTTGTTCATGCTCGTGCTGGTCGGCGCCATCGGCCTCTGCTTTGAACCCCGCCTGATCGCCCTGCATGCCCACTGGGCCGTGCTGTTGATGGGCATCGGCGTCGGCCTGCCGCTCTTTTCCTTCCATTCGCGGAGGTTTGCCCGCGGCCTCAAGGGCTTTTCCGATGCCTTCACCCAACGCCTGCCTTTCACGCGGCTCAAATCCGTTTCCGCCAGCTTTTGGACGAGCGTCTCCGAATTTTCCTCCCTCACGTTCCGCACGCGGAGCGCCATTTGGGCGGCCGCGGTCATGATCTATCTGCTGAATGTTGCGGCCGGTTTGGTCGCGATGAGCGGCGCCGAGGTCCATGCTCCCGCGACCGCCATCATCTGGCTGCTCGCCGTCGTCACCCTCATCAGCCTGGTTCCGTTCACGCTCGCCGGTTTTGGCGTGCGAGAGCTCGGCGTCGCCCCCCGCCTGAAACGCTGGGACGACGTCCCGACCGAATCCGCCGTTCTCTTCTCCCTCGCCCTCGGCGTGATCTCGATCATCGCGTCGGCCGGGTTCGGGGGAATCGCCGTGCTTTCGGAGGTCTTGGCCCGCCGCAAGGAGCCGGCCGCGGGAAAGTCGTCTGCCTCATGATTCTTTTCCGCCCCGATTTCCCGAGTCCCGCCGGCCACCCGCCTCCCGTCCCATGACGCGCCACCTCGTTCCCTCGATCGCTGCCGCGTTCCGGCTCCTGTTGCTGCTCGTGCCGGCCGCCGCCGTCGCGCTCTTTCTCGCCGGCGTCACCCGCGGCTTCGACTTCACCGACGAGGGATTCTATTATCTTAGCTTCGCGCACCCGGAAAATGTCTCGGACAACCAGACGTCCTTTTTCATTTTCGGCGCCAAGCTCTTCGCCCTGACCGGCCACAGCATCGTGGCCATGCGCCTGTGTACCCTCGCCGCCATGCTGGGCGGCACGCTGCTCTTCCTGCGCGGCGTCGGGCAATTCACCGCGGCCTTCGCGCCCGCGCTTTCGCCCGATCGCGAACACCGGCTCCTCGTCCTCGGGTCGGCCCTCGCGGCTTCCTTGCTGGGCTTCGCCATTTCGCCGCCCGCGCTCTCCTACAATTTCCAGAACGCCTGCTGCCTCCTCGCCGCCAGCGGTTTCCTCCTCGACGCCTGCTCCCGGCCTCGCACCGCTGTGCGCCTGTTCGATTCGGGGACGATCGCGCCGCTGGCCGTTTTCGGCGCTTTGGTGGGACTCGAGTTCTTCATCAAATTCAGCTCGAGCCTGCCGCTCGCCGCCGGCGGTTTCGTGCTGTTCCTCCTCGTCGGCCGACAGACGATCGCGCAAAAAGCCGGCGCGGCGGGTGCGCTGCTCCTCTGCGCCGGCCTCATCGCGGCGATCTATTTCGGGTGTTTTCAGGACATGCGTCATTGGCAGGTCGGGATTTTCGGCACTTTCAGCGCGCTGCGGGACAGCGGCTACGCTCGCACCGAACTGCTGCGCTACGGACGGGAATTCGGGGCCACGTACGCCGCCTTGGCCAAGGATTTTTCCATCGTCTGGATCGTGGCCGCGATCGCGTTTGGCGGCGCGCTCGCGCTGCGCAGAGCACCGCGCTGGCAGGCGCGCTGGGCCGTCCTCGCGGGGGTCAGCGTCCTCGGCTGCATGCTGGGCCTCATCCTTCCGGAATATCTTTTCGGCATGAACGACGCGGCGACCTCGTTCTACTCGGGCACGCTGCTGCTGTTGGCCGGGGTGGCGGTCGGCTCCGGTCTCGCCCGGCGCGATTTCCACGCACCATCGGCCCCGGCAACTTGGCGCGCGATCCTCGCGGCCGGGTTCCTTTTCCTCCTCCCGTACGTCGGCGCCTTCGGCACGAACAATGCCATCCACCTCAACTGCCTCTATCAGCTGGCGCCCTGGTTTGTCCTCGCCGGCTGGCTGCTGGCGGCGCTCGACCACGTCTGGCACAGCGCCTGGCCCAGCCGCCTCGGCCTGCTCCTGCTCACCGCAGTCGCCGCCGGCCAGTTCTACGAGGGTTACTGGATTCGGCCGTATCGCGCCGGAGGGGAACGGCCTGACATGATCGGGCTGACGGAACTGGGCTCTCCCTCGTCCACGCTCGGGCTGGCGGCGCAAGGGCATGAATTTGTCGTGATCGGCCGGCAGGCTTTGGAGGCGCACGGTTTCCGGCCGGGCGACGATCTGCTCGTTTTCTTCAATCTCCCCGGTTTTGTCTTCGCGATGGGTGGCGCTTCGCCCGGCCATCCCTGGTATTTTCAAGGCAGTCCTCGCAATTACGACCTCGACCTGATGCGCCTGAACTTCATCCCCGTCGAACGGCGGCGGCGCGCGTTCATCGTGCGCAACAGCGTCGAGAAGGACTGGGCCGATTTTCAGCCCTATCTCCGGCAGGCCGGGCTGAACTTTCCCGAGGATTACACGCTCATCTCCCCGCCAATGACGTCACCTCTCACCCGCGTCCCCGTCGAAATCTGGGCGCCGAAGGCCCGCCTCGCGCCCGCCGCGGGTTCCGCGGGGGCACGCTAGCGCCGGGCAAAGAAAGGTTGCACCGACCCGCGGCTGCCGAAGTCTTCCGCCCGATGGCCGCGCCCCTTTTCTCCGCTTGAATCCTCTGCTTTCCGTCCTCGATCGCACCGCCGCGGCCTTCAACGACCTTCCTTTCTGGCGGAGCGAATGCCGCGTCTGGAATCAGCGGATGCATCCGACTTCGTTCGAGCGCTGGCTCTACCTTCAGCGGCACCGGTGCCGCCTCATGGGAA
>CALFNJ010000411.1 GCA_937902865.1 uncultured Opitutaceae bacterium | reverse complement strand
AACCCCCGCTCACTGCTGGTTGCTACCGGTGCCTTGCTCGCGGCGCTGTCGCTTGCGCGCGCGAATGGAACGTCTGTCGACACCGCTGCCGCCGCAGCGCCCGCCGTTCTGCCGATCCCTGCAGCCGCGGTTCCGGCCGCGCCTGCGGCCGCGTCAGCTTCGGGTGCGGCGACCGCACCGGCCGCGGATCCGCTCAAGACCCCGCCGGAGAACATCGACGGTTATCTCAAGCTCGGGTTCGACCGCCTGGGCGGCTACAAATTCATCGCGCCGCCTTTTGATCCGGCGGCCGCCTCGGACCCGAATGCCAAGCCGCCCGCGAGCGGCGAGGAGCAGATTCCCGCCGTGGTGAAAAACTGGAGCGGAAAGAAGGCGATCGTCACGGGCTACATGATGCCCACGAAGATGGAGAAGGGCCTCGTGACCGAGTTCCTCCTGGTGAAGGACCCGATGATGTGCTGCTACGGCACGGTCCCGAATGTGAACGAGTGGATCATCGTGCGGATGAAGCCCGGCATCCAGCCGCTGATGGATCTCCCCATTTCCTTTTACGGTGAGCTCAAGGTCGGCGCGATGTTCGACAACAATTACCTCACCGGCATCTATCTCCTCAACGGGGAGAAGATGGGCGAAGTGCAGAACTGAGTTCGGCGAAATCCGATCCTTTCACCACAGAGGCACAGAGTCACCGAGATCGGATTTCCGGATCCTCCGTGTCTCTGTGCCTCTGTGGTGAACCGGATTGGAGTGTTGGGCCGCTGGCCTTCAGCGCGAGATGTCGCGCTGCGTGAGGATCTTGTAGCCGTGGGTGCCGAGCGCCTGCGCGGCGACGTCGGCGTCCTCGGCGTTGATCGCCAGCGCGTACTTTCCCTCGGGTCGCTTGATGAAGCTGTAGACGTAGTGGATGTTGATCTCGGCCTCGAACAGCGCGGCGAGCACGCCTTTCAGGTCGGCCTCGTCGGTGATCTCGATCGCGAGCACGTCCACCTCGGTGTACGGAAAATCATTGTTCACCATCAGCTCGCGGGCCTTGTCCGGATCGTCGACCACGAGACGGAGGATGGCGCTGTCGGTGGTGTCGAGCACCGTGATCGCCATGACGTGGACGTTGTTGCCCTGCAGCAGGGCGATGAGGTCGTGCAGGCGACCCACGCGGTTCTCGGCGAAGACGGAGAACTGCTTCACCGGATCGCGGGCGATTGACGTGCTCGGAGCGTCGGCATCCATGGGAGGAGGTGCTTAACCTGAGCCCACGAGGGGCTTCGGTCAACTGGCGGAAAGATAAAACCCTGAGGCCGGGCTTTCTGCTGAAAGCCAACATCCAACGTTCAACGTCCAACATTGAACATTCAACTTCCTGCGATCAGCCCGTCGATGGTCCGTCGTTGAACGTTGGATGTTGAGCGTTGGACGTTGAACGTTCGATTCGATGCATCTCCGGCAAAACGGATTTTCCAACTGGCGCGTTGAGGTCGGTCCACGCGGTCGTCAATTTGGCGGGATGTCTTCGGACACGTCCTCTCCTCACGCCGCGGCGTCGCGTCGCGCACGCGCCAGTGCGGAGCTGGTGCTGAAGGGGATCGCGCTCAACGCGGTGCTCGCGGCGGTGAAGTTTGCGGGCGGGATTTTCGGCCACACCTACGCGCTCATCGCGGACGGTGCCGAATCCACCCTGGACATCCTCTCCTCGCTCATGGTCTGGGCGGGCTTCCGCGTCGCGGCGCTGCCGCCGGACGCGGATCATCCCTACGGCCATGGCAAGGCCGAGGCGCTCTCGGGGCTGGCGGTGGCGGTGTTCGTCTTCGCGATGGCGTTCTCGGTGGGATGGCACGCGGTGCATGAGATCATCACACCGCACCAGGGGCCGCAGTGGTGGACGCTGCCCCTGCTCGCGGTGGTGGTGGGCGTGAAGATCTGGTTTGCCCGGCGGATGCGCACGGCCGGCGTGGCCGCGAGCAGCACGGCGCTCGACATCGAGGCGCAGCATCACCGGTCCGATGCGCTGACTTCAGCCGCGGCCTTCGTCGGCATCGCGATCGCGATCATTGGCGGTCGCGGCTACGAGACGGCTGACGACTGGGCCGCGCTCTTCGCCTGCGTGGTCATCGCCTTCAACGGCGTCCACATGGCGGGCCAGGCGCTGGGCGACGTGATGGACGCCGCCGTGCCGGCCCGTTTTGAAAACGAAGTCCGTGCGCTCGCGTTGGCGGTGCCCGGCGTGAAGGCGCTCGACAAGGTGCGCGTGCGCAAGAGCGGCCTCAGT
Source organism: uncultured Opitutaceae bacterium (assembly GCA_937902865.1). Lineage (GTDB taxonomy): Bacteria > Verrucomicrobiota > Verrucomicrobiia > Opitutales > Opitutaceae > CAIUWA01. The sequence continues at coordinate 2,011 of CALFNJ010000411.1, read as the reverse complement.
CATCTCGTCGACATCCAGGTGCGCGTCGATGGCAACCTCACCGTGCGCGAGGGCCACGATATCGCCCACGCCGTGAAGGACGCGCTGCTCGCCTCGACCGCCCACGGCATCAGCGACGTCTCCGTTCACGTCGAGCCGATGAAATAGAAGAAGTAGCGAGTAGTGAGTAGCGAGTAGGGCCCGGACCGGATTTAATTCAGAAGCCAGGAAGCCAGGAACGATCCGATTCCGATTCCTGGTTTCCTGGCTTCTGAATTGATTATCCGTGGGCTCTTTTCCGGATGCTCGCTACCCGCTACACACTACACACTACTCGCTACTCGCTACTCGCTACTCGCTACTTCCTTCCCCCTTCTCCGTGACACATCACGGCCGCTGACATCTCAGTTGTTTTCGCGCGCTTCACTCCGCGAGTTTTTGCGCGAGCTTCCAGCCGAGATAGACCCCGACCATACTGCCCACGCCGCTGACGAGGAAGGAAACGAAAAAATCACCGCCGAGCTGATCGCTCAGCGCCCAGCCGCCATAGCTGCCCAGCGTCATGCCGACGAAAATGCAGAGCTTGGTCATATCAGTGGATCGAAACCGAAAAATTAGCGGGGGGCGAGCGTGGGTCGTCGCGGCCGAATATCGTGAAGGATCGAGGCCTTTCCGCGTGACACTCCGGCCGGTTTTCGGGTCCATGGCGTCATCATGAAGGCACGCAATCCGGCCGAGCCGTTGAGCGGAAATTCCCATCTGCTGCGGTGGGTGGAAAAAATGGCGGCGCTCTGCGAGCCGGAACGCATCCACTGGGTCGACGGTTCGGCCGCGGAGCATCAGCTGATCTGCCGGCAGCTCGTCCAGGCGGGCACGTTCATCAAGCTGAACGAAAAGCTCTGGCCCGGCTGCTTCTACGCGCGCAGCGATCCGAACGACGTCGCGCGCGTCGAGGACCGCACCTACATCTGCGCGTTGTCGAAGGAGGCCGCCGGCCCGACCAATAATTGGGCGAATCCTTACGAGATGCGGCGCAAGCTCCGCGGCCTGTTCGCCGGCTGCATGCGCGGGCGCACGATGTACGTGCTGCCGTACTGCATGGGTCCGCTCGACTCGCCGATGGCGCAGATCGGCGTGCAGCTGACCGATTCGCCCTACGTCGTCGTGAGCATGCGGATCATGGCGCGCATCGGCCTGCCGGTGTATAAAAAGATCGATCACGAGGAAAAGCGCGTGGTTCCCGGGCTGCACTCGGTGGGCGCGCCGCTGAAAAAGGGGCAGAAGGACGTGCCGTGGCCGTGCAATCCGGAGAAGTACATCGTCCACTTCCCGGAGACGCGTGAGATCTGGAGCTATGGCTCGGGCTACGGCGGCAACGCGCTGCTCGGGAAGAAATGTTTCGCGCTCCGCATCGCGTCCAATCTCGCGCGCGACGAGGGCTGGATGGCGGAGCACATGCTCATCCTCGGTGTCGAGGATCCGAAGGGCGAAAAGACGTACGTGGCCGCCGCGTTCCCGAGCGCCTGCGGCAAGACGAACTTCGCGATGATGGTCCCGCCGCCGTCGTTCCGGAAGCAGGGCTGGAAGGTTTGGACGGTCGGCGACGACATCGCGTGGCTAAAACCGGATGCCACCGGTCGGCTGCACGCGATCAATCCCGAGGCGGGCTTCTTCGGCGTCGCCCCCGGCACGTCGGTGAAGACCAACCCCAACGCGATGGCCGCCCTGGCAAAGAACACGATCTTCACCAATGTCGCGCTCACGCCGGAAGGCGGCGTGTGGTGGGAAGGGATGACCGACGAACCGCCCGCGGAGTGTCTCGACTGGCGAGGCAACAAGTGGACGCCTGAGATCGCCCGGCAGACCGGCGTGAAGGCAGCCCATCCGAACTCGCGGTTCACCGCGCCGGCGTCGCAGTGTCCGACGATCGATCCCGATTGGGAAAAACCGGAGGGCGTGCCGATCAGCGCGATCATCTTCGGCGGACGCCGCGCCACGACGATGCCGCTGGTTTATCAGGCGTTCAACTGGA
>CALFNJ010000410.1 GCA_937902865.1 uncultured Opitutaceae bacterium | reverse complement strand
GCTTTTTCGGACGGTGCAACAGGGAAACCGGCCTCGCTCGATCCACTTCACAAAAGAGATCGGGCACCCTCTGCCTCTTCCCAATCCCGGAAGGTTTCGCGCAGAGGCGCAGACGCATCAAGGTCGATCGCAAGATCCGATCTCCGCGTTTCTGCGCCTCTGCGCGAGACTGGCCCGGACCTGTCAGTGCTCTACCCGAATCGTCTATCCCAGCAGCCGCCGCAATTCTTCCGGCGACGTCACCGGCGCCTGGCAGGTGAACTCTTCGCACACGTACGCCGCCGCCCGGCCGTTGACTGGCTTCATGTCCGCCAGCCACGGCTGACGGTTCGCGAACCAGGCGCGATCGGATTCACCCGTCACCGCGAGCACCGCGCGCTGCCGGCCAAACGTCTGCCGCACCACGGCCGCCAGTGCGCGGAAATCCGCCGTCGCCGGATCGCCCACGAGCACCACATGCCGCGGCGGTTCCAGCACCGGCTCGAGCGCGCAGAGCATTTGCGGCATCGCCTGCGGCAGGTTCTGCCATTGCGTCCGGAAGGCCAGCAATCCACGGCGGGCGCGGGTGCGATACGAGGACGCCTCCGTCCCGCCGGACGCACCGTCGAAGATCGCGCCCAGCCGCAGCAGATTCATCACGGCCACCGAGCTCGGCGCGGGTTCGGCGCCGTCGTAATCCTCCTTCAGCCGCAGCACGATGTCGGGCGCGTTCGCCGCCGAGTTGAACCAGCCGCCGTTCGCGTCGTCCCAAAAGGTCGCGTCCATCGTGTGCTGGAGCCGCTCCGCCCATTGCAGCCAGCGCAGGTCGAAGCTCGCCTCGTACAGGTCGAGCAGGCCCTGGACGAGATACGCATAGTCCTCCGCAAACCCTTCGATGCCGCTCCGGCCCTGGCGATAGCTCCGGTAAAGCACGCCGCGTTCCGCGTCGTAGAGTTCGCGCTGCAGAAATTCCGCCGCGCGCACCGCCTGCCGCAAAAGTTCGCCTTCCAGGGCCCGGGGATCGAGGTCCACCAGCACGCTGTTTCCCCGCGCCAGCGCGGAGATCATCAGTCCGTTCCAGGCCGTGATGATCTTGTCGTCCAGCGACGGCCGCGGCCGCCGCGCCCGGGCTTCGCGCAGTTTCTTCAGCGTCCCCACCAGACGGCCGCTCGCCTGCTCCGGAGGGATTCCCATCGCCTGCGCCGTTTCGGCCAGGAGGCGACCGCGCGTGAGTACGTTCTTTCCCGCGAGCTCTCCTTGCGGATCAGAGGCTGGCGGGACGTTGCCCTGCTCGCTCGCGCCAAAATGCGCCGCCACCAACGGCGTGTCCTCTCCGAGCACCGCCGTGAGCTCCGCATACGTCCAGACGTAGAAGGCGCCTTCCGCCTTCGGTGCGCCGGGTGCCGGTGACGAATCGGCATCCTCACCGGAATAGAATCCTCCGGCGGGATGCGTGAGCTGCCGGGCGACATAACTGAAGATGCCGTGCACCGGCCAGGCGAGACGCGCATTCCCGGTGGCGACGTAGGCATCGAGCGCGTTGAGCGCAATCAATGCCTGGTCATAGAGCATCTTTTCGAAGTGCGGCACGTGCCAGGCCTCGTCGACCGAGTAGCGGTGGAAGCCTCCGCCGACATGATCGTGGATTCCGCCCTGCATCATCCGCTGCAGCGTGAAGCTCGCCATCCGCAGCGCCTCCGCGCCCAGCTCCGACTGTGATCCTTGGAGCGCCGCGCAGCGAAACAGGAACGAGAGATTCGCCGCTCGTGGAAACTTCGGCGCGCCGCCGAACCCGCCGTGGTCCTGGTCGAACGACTGATAAAAATACTGGAAGCCCTTCTCGAACGCCTCGCCCGCCGCCGTCGCGAGGTCGGCTTCGGCCTGGCCTTCCTCCGTCGCCGGTCGCCGGTTCGCGTCACGCTCCCGCAACGCGTTCAGCACTCGTTCGCCTTCGGCCAGCAGTTGCTCGCGGTCTTCGCGCCAGCCGCGCGCGATCGCTCGCAACACCGAGGGAAAGCCCGGCCGCCCATGCCGGTCTTCCGGCGGGAAATAGGTGCCGCCGTAGAAGGGCTTCAGATCCGGCGTGAGCCACGCGCTCAGCGGCCAGCCGCCGTGGCCCGTGACCGCCTGCACGTAGCTCATGTAGATGCGGTCCACGTCCGGGCGCTCTTCGCGGTCGACCTTGATCGCCACGAAATCCGCGTTCAGCAGCGCCGCGATCTCCTCGTTCTCGAACGACTCGTGCGCCATCACGTGGCACCAGTGGCAGGTGGAGTAGCCGATCGAGAGAAAGATCGGCTTCTGCTCCGCTCGCGCCCGCGCGAACGCCGCCTCACCCCAGGGATGCCAGCGCACCGGATTGTCCGCATGCTGGAGCAGATAGGGCGACTTCTCGTGCGCGAGCGAATTCATGGCGCTAAGAGCGCGAGGTTTCGCACCGACGCAAGCGCCGAGCCCAAATCCATTTCCGGAATATTCACCACGAAAGACACGAAAAACACGAAAGCCGGAGGATGGCCCACGGAACACACGGATGACACGGAAATGAAGTCCCTGCTTTCTGTGTATTCCGTGTGTTCCGTGGGCATCACATCTCCGAAGCCCGTCCGTTCGTGTATTTCGTGTCTTTCGTGGTGAACGCTCCGAAGCATTGACGACCGCCGTTTCCTTCGGGTTTGCTTGCCGGTTCCCATGCTCACGATCGCCGATGTCTCGAAGTCCTACGGCACCCGCACGCTCTTCAGCGACGTGTCGCTGTTCATCGCGCGCACCGACCGCCTGGGGCTCGTCGGGCCCAACGGCGCGGGCAAATCCACCCTCTTCAACCTCATCCTCGGCGAGGAAAAGCCCGATACCGGCACGATCGAGTGGGAGCGCGGCGCCGACTTCGGCTTCCTCCCGCAGGAAAGCGCACCCGCCGGCGAGGAGACGATCCTCCACATCGCCACCAGCGGCAAGAAGCTCGAGCCGACCGAGGACGACTACGACATCGACTACACCCTCGAGCCGCGCGCCCGGAAGATCCTCGCCGGCCTCGGCTTCAAGGAGGGCGACGCCGACAAGATCGCCAAGACGTTCTCCGGCGGCTGGGTGATGCGGGCCCACCTCGCGCGCCTGCTCGTCGCCGAGCCAGCCCTGCTGCTGCTCGATGAGCCGACCAATCACCTCGATCTCGAGGCGCTGCTCTGGTTCCAGGACTACCTCACGCGCTACCCGGGCGGTCTCGTGGTCATCTCCCACGATCGCGCGTTCCTCAACGCCCTCTGCACCGGCATGCTCGAGCTCCGTGCCGGCACGCTCCACTACTACCACGGCAACTACGACAATTTCCTCCAGGAAAAGGAGGCCCGGAAGGCGCAGCAGGCCGCGGTCTACAAAAACCAGCAGCGCGAGATCGCCCACCTCCAGACCTTCGTCGACCGCTTCGGCGCCAAGGCCTCCCTCGCCACCCGCGCCAAGTCCAAGGAGAAGCAGATCGAGCGGCTCAAGGAAGCCGCGGTCGAGGAGCCCGAGGACGAGCTGCGCCGGATCAATTTCAAGTTTCCCCAGCCGGTGCGCTCCGGCCTCAAGGTCATCGAGCTGAAGAATGTCCAGCAGGCCTACGGCAGCCACGTCGTCTACCAGGACCTGAACTTCACCGTCGAGCGCGGCCAGCGCATGGTGCTCATCGGGCCCAACGGCGCGGGCAAGTCCACGCTCCTCAAGATCCTCGCCGACGCCATTCCGATCCAGGGCGGCGTCCGCGAACTCGGCTACAACACGATCTGCGGCTACTTCGCCCAGAATCGCCTCGACAACCTCAAGCCCGAGCTGACGGTGCTCGAAAACGTCATGGAGCTGCGCACGGTCGAGAACCAGCTCACCGAGCAGCAGGCCCGCGCGATCCTCGGGGCCTTCCTTTTCCGCAAGGACGATGTCCACAAGCCGATCGGCGTTCTCTCCGGCGGCGAAAAATCCCGCCTCGCCCTCGCCCGCCTGCTCGTCAAGCCGCCCAATCTGCTGCTGATGGACGAGCCGACGACGCACCTCGACATCCCGTCGATCGACGCGCTGATCAACGCCCTCAAGTCTTACGATGGCACGCTGATCTTCATCAGCCACGACGTGCATTTCATCAAGGCGCTCGCGCAGAACGTCCTGCACGTCCACAGCGGCCGGCTCACGCCCTACGCCGGCAACTACGACTACTACCTCGACAAGTCGAAGGCCACCGACGCCCGCGCGGCGATCACCGCCGGCTTCACCGACGCCCGGCCCAAGCAGTCCGCGACTGCCGCCCCGGTCGCCGCTGCGGCGAAGGAAACTCCAAAATCCAAAACCCAAAATCCAAAATCGGCCGCGGCGACGCCGAACCAGATCCGGAAATTCCGCGAACAGGTCGGCCAGTTGGAGAAGAAGGTCGTGGAGCTCGAGGCCAAGCAGGCCGAGATCACCGCTGCGCTCGAGGCGCCCGAGACCTATTCCGACAAAGGCAAATTCCATCACCTCAACCGCGAGCTCAGCACGGTCGTTGACGAGATCACCGCCGCCACCGCCGCCTGGGAAGAGGCCGCCACCAAGCTGGCGGAGATGGAAAAGGAGTAAGGTTCGGCAAGGTGGGAAGGTAAGGACGGGCGGCCCGCCCGTCCGCTGCAGTTCCGATGTAGGGGCGTTCCTTGTGGACGCCCGTAACCGCCGACTGCGTTAACGTCGAT
>CALFNJ010000409.1 GCA_937902865.1 uncultured Opitutaceae bacterium | reverse complement strand
TATATGGAGGAGGCCACGCGACTTTGCTCGCGCATCGGCGTGATCGATCATGGCAAGCTGCATGCCCTCGGCACGCTGGACGAATTGCTCGCCCGGCTGCCCTTCGAGGAGGAGATCCGCTTTCCCGCCACGCCCGCGACCGCCGCGCTGATCGCGCCCCTCCGCACTCTAGGGGAGCTCACCACAGCAGACAGCGTGCACCGCTTCCGCCCACGCGCCGATTTCAAGCTGTCCGCGTTCTTCGCCCTCACCGAATCCCTCGGCCTACCGGCGCGGCTTTTCACCAGCCAGCGTCCCACCCTCGAGGCCGTGTTCCTGCATCTCACCGGCCGCACCCTCCGCGAGTAGTCTTCCTTTTCGCCCATGCGCTCCCTGCTTCCGCTTCTCCGCAAGGACTTCCTCAATTTCTTCCGCAACAAGGCGGCCGTCTCCCTGACGTTTGCCGTGCCGTTCGCAATGATCTACCTGTTCGGCCAGATCTACGGCATCAACCAGAAGGACTCCGGCCCGAATGGCGTCCCCGTCGCGGTGGTAAACGCGAGCACCAACCCCGCCGCCGCCAAGTTGCTTGAAGCGCTCAAGGCCGAGAAAGGTCTGCGTATCATCACCGAGACCGGTTCGGAAAAATCCCGGCATCTCCTCACCGAGCCCGAGCTCCGGCCGCTGATGGAAAAGGTCGGGGCGGACTTTCGCTTCGCGATCGTAATCCCGGAGGATGTCATCAGCGACCAGACGCTGGGTTTGCATCTGAAATTTCTTTCCAACCCGCGCAATGAAGCCGAGACGCAGACGGTCAATGGGCTCCTGCAAAAAACGATCTTTTCCAATGCGCCCGAACTCCTCGGCCAGTCGCTTCAGGTCCGCGCGCAGCACCTGCTCGGCGCTCCCGGCCTGCAAGCCTTCAATGCGGGACTTGCCTCGACCATCGCCGGCGCCTTTGGAGAGGATCGCACGGCCGTCCTGAATTCCCTCAACAACGGCAGCTTCGGCTTCGATCGTCTGACGTCGGCGACGGCGGGTTCGGACCCGGGAGGAAAGCCCGCCACGTCGGATCTCTTCGCCAAGATCGTGCGGATCGACACCGAGCAGGTGGTCGGAGCGAAGGTCCGCAGCCCCATGGCCACCGCCCTCGTCGGCGGCTGGGCCATTCAATTTCTGCTCTTCGCGCTCAGCGCCTCGGCCACGAGCCTCTTCCGCGAACGCGACGCCGGGATTTTCCAGCGCCTCCTCGCCGCGCCCGTGACCCGCGCCCAGATTCTTTGGAGCAAATTTCTCTACGGCGTCGCGCTCGGGCTCGTGCAGCTGATCGTGCTGTTCATCGCCGCCGGCTGGCTTTTTGGAATCGAAGTGATGCCGCACCTGCCCTTGCTCGCCCTCGTCTGTGTTTTTGCGGCCGCCGCCTGCACCTCGTTCGGCATGCTGCTCGCCGCCACGGCTTCGTCTCCTGAAGCGGCGAGCGGGCTCGCGACCTTTCTCATCATGCTGATGAGCGCGATCGGCGGCGCCTGGTTTCCCATCAGCCTCATGCCGCTGTTCATCCAGCAGTTCAGCAAGTTCACGCTCGTCTACTGGTCGATGGAGGGCTTCAGCGGCGTGCTCTGGTCCGGCCAGAGCCTCGGGCAGTTGCTGCCGGTTCTCGGCATTCTCGGCGCGATCACCGCGGTGGTGATGAGCGTCGCCATCTGGCGATTCAATCGCGGCAGGATTTTTGGGTAATCGGAGTCAACGGAGCCCGGCGCAGACCGCGCGCACATGGTCGCGCAGCCAGCGATGTCCGGGATCGGCATCGAGCCGCGGGTGCCAGAGCATGGAAACGGTAAAGGCCGGCGTAGGCACAGGAACGGCGAAGCTGTGCATCCCGGTCCTGAGGTTGCCCGTGTGCCTTTCGGGAACCGTGGCGATCAAGTCGGAGGTCCGGGCCAGCGCCACCGCCGTGGCAAAGCCGGCGACCAGTGAAACGACGATTTTCCGTTTAAGTCCGAGATTGACCAGGGCAAGGTCGACCGGATCCTGCGCCGGCTCGCGCGAGACCCCGATATGGCGGCCGGCGGCGTAACGTGTTGGCGTGATCTTTCCTTTGCTCAAGGCGTGTCCCTTCCGCACCACGCCGATGTAGCGATCGCGGAAGAGCGCCTGCGTCCGCAGCTCCGGGCTGGTGGTCGACTCCAGGACACCCGTCTCGAGATCGACGCTGCCTTCGCGCAGCGGCGCGCTGTCCTTGTTCGGCTTCGGCACGAAGCGCAGCTCCACTCCCGGAGCTTCCGCGCTCACCCGGGCGAACAGCGCCGGACCGAAGTTTTCCACGAAGCCTTCGCTGGTGCGCAGCGTGAAGGTCCGAACGAGCGCTTTGACGTCCAGCTTCCCCGCCGGGCGCAAAGCCATTTCGCTCTCCTGCACCAAGTGACCGACCCGATCGCGCAGCTCGGCGGCGCGGGGCGTCGGGACGAGGCTCCGGCCGGCCCTGACCAAAAGCGGATCGCCGGTCGCCGCCCGCAGGCGGGCCAAGGCCCGGCTCATCGCCGAAGGACTGAGTCTCAATCGTCGCGCCGCGCGCGCCACGCTCCCTTCGGCCAGCAGCACGTCCAGAGTGACCAACAGGTTGAGATCAGGCCTGGTCATGCCTCTGGACAAGCCTGGTAGTGATGGGGCGTCACGTGCACGGACACAGTGCATGCGGCGCGTCTTCCGCCCTGTCAACGAGTCGACTAAACTGGACGCATGAAGTCGCTCGTTGACGCCCCGGAAGCGGCGCCCGTCCCTCAGGTGCAATCGAACCGTGCCGCCCGGTGGGCCCTCGCAGGCCTGTCGCTGTCGATGCTGCTCTCCTCGCTCGGCACCAGCATCGCCAATGTCGCTCTGCCCACGCTGGCTGAGGCGTTCGCCGCCACGTTTCCCCAAGTGCAATGGGTCGTGCTGGCCTACCTCCTGGCGGTCACCGCCCTGATCGTCAGCGTCGGTCGCCTCGGTGATGTCATCGGCCGCCGGCAGCTGCTACTCGTCGGACTCGCTCTTTTTACCGTGGGTTCCCTGCTGTGCGGTTTTGCCTCCACGCTCTGGTTGCTGATCGCCGCCCGCGCGGTGCAGGGGCTGGGCGCGGCGACCATGATGGCACTCACCATGGCTTTCGTTGGAGACATCGTGCCCAAAACCCAAACGGGCCGCGCCATGGGCTTGCTCGGGACGATGTCCGCCGTCGGGACCGCGCTCGGGCCCTCGCTCAGCGGTATCCTTATCACCGCATCCGGCTGGCGAACAATCTTCCTGCTCAACCTCCCGCTCGTCCTCGCAGCCTTTCTCCTGGCTCGCTCTCATTTGCCGACGGACCGGCGTGATTCGGCGCGCCCTCGGGCTGGCTTCGACGGCGTCGGCACGTTGCTGCTGGCGTTGACGCTTGGCCTATACGCCTTGGCGATGACGCTGGGTCGCGGCCATTTCGGTCGCTTGAACATGGCATTGCTGGCCGCAGCGGCAGGCTTGGCCGGGTTGTTCGTGTTTGTGGAGTCTCGGCTCGCGGCGCCCTTGATCCAGGTAACGTTGCTCCGGGACCGTGGATTGCGAGTGGGCCTTCTGACCAGCGGCATCGTTTCGACCGTCATGATGACAACCCTGGTGGTCGGACCGTTCTACCTTTCCCTCGCGCTCGCGCTGAAGTCGGCCGTGGTGGGCCTTGTGCTTTCACTGGGACCTCTCGTCGCGGCGCTCACAGGTGTGCCGGCCGGCCGGATCGTGGATCGATTTGGCGCCCAACGGGTGACCGTCATCGGACTCATCGGCATCGCATGCGGCGCCCTCACGCTGGCACTGCTGCCTGCGCCGCTCGGCATTCCCGGCTACATCGCCCCTATCGTGGCAATCACCGTGAGCTATGCGTTGTTCCAGACCGCCAATAACACCGCGGTAATGAGGGAGGTCTCCGCCGGCCAACGCGGGGTGGTGTCCGGCCTGTTGAACCTGTCGCGCAATCTCGGCCTCATCACCGGTGCATCGGTGATGGGCGCCGTCTTCGCCTTCGCGTCGGGCACCACGGACATCATCACGGCTCCAGCCACCGCCGTCGCGGTCGGCATGCGCATCACGTTTGGCGTGTCGGCCGGCCTCATGGTGGTCGCTCTCGTCATCGTCGTAGGCGGGCGCGCGGACAAGCCACCGGAGCACGCTTGAGCATGGCGTCGCACATGAGCGTTTCAGGCAAAATCGATCTCCTGATCCCTGGCGGACTACTCGCTCTCAGCCTCGTACCGGTTTTGGCCGGTGCATTTCGCATAGGGCAGCTCGTTGGAGGCGCAGAAGTCACCCACGACAATGCGCGCTTTCTTGCCAGCCCCGTGCCCGTGGGGCTGCACATCGTCGGCTCCGTGATTTATAGCCTGATGGGGGCATTTCAGTTTTCGCCGGGCTTCCGCCGCCGATACCCACAATGGCACCGTGCAGCGGGCCGCATGCTGATTCCCTGCAGTCTGATCGTAGCGCTGTCCGGCATCTGGATGGCCCAGCATTTCCCTTTGGGGAAACTTCAGGGACCGCTGGTCGCGGATTTTGACGGTCGTTCACTCTATATCATCCGGATGCTGGTTGGGTCGGCGATGACGCTCTTCATTGGGCTTTGCATCGCAGCACTCCTGAAACGCGCTTTCTGAAGTCTCGGAGCCTGGATTTTTCGTGCCTACGCCCT
>CALFNJ010000408.1 GCA_937902865.1 uncultured Opitutaceae bacterium | reverse complement strand
TCACGCCGGGAATGCCGTAGTAGTCGGCCAGGCGCTCGTTGCGGAACGTGTAGTCGGCATCGACGAAATCGAAGACGCTGCGGTCTTCGCGGATGATGTAGCGGAAGAACTCCTCGGTTTCCCGCTGCATGGACATGCGGGTGTAGTCGGTATAGCCCTGAAACGCCTTGCGCTCCACGGTGTGCGATTCGAGCGCGCGGAACTGCAGCCACTGGCCGCCGAAATTCTCCACCAGCGCGAAGGCCTTGGGATCCTTCAGCATCCGGCGGACCTGCGCGTCCACGGCGTCGGGTGTGTTCAGGCGACCCTCGTCGGCGGCACGCAGCAGTTCGTCGTCCGGCATCGAGCTCCAGAGGAAGTAGGACAACCGCGTCGCCAGCTCATGCGGATCGAGCGCCCGCGGCGAGCCGGCCGGCGGATCGCGTTCGAGGCGGAAGAGGAAATTCGATGAGATCAGCATCCGCTCGAGCGCCACGCACAGACCTTCCTCGAAGGAATCGCCGGCTTTCTGCGCCTCTGCGACGAAGCCCATCAGCTCGTTCACTTCCGCGGTCGTCACCGGCCGGCGGTAAGCGCGGTGGGCGAGGTCGGAGACGATCTCTCGCGCCCTTGCGGAGGTGACGGCGCCCTGCGGCGGCTGGCCGCGGTAGAGCTTGGCGAGGCTGGCGGCGGTCGGACCCTTCACCTGGTCGTAGGGACCGGTGACGACGAGATTGCTGACAAAGTGCTCGGTGGGCGACTTGCCGACGCGTTCCTTGCTCTGGTTGGGATTCGGACCGCCGTAGGCCGGAGGCAGGCCGTCGTAGATCTTGAGGATCGAAACCGCGATCCAATGCTCGCCGGCGGTAAGATGAGCGCGGAATTTGTCGGAGAGGCCGTTCATCTCGCCGTCGTAGCGGGCGGTCAGGTAGCCCTCGTGCACCAGCTTGCCGTCGATCCACAGGCCGAGGTGACACGGTTCAGCCCCGACCGGCATGAAGCCGCGATGGATCGAGGTCAGGTCGTAGTCCGCCTCGACGGGAAAACGATGCATGACATGGAGCGCGTAGGGCATGCTCAGGCCGGTTTCGTCGTAGTCCTTCTTCACCGCCTTGGTGGTGTCGAAATCGATGTACCACGGCTGGTGCGTGTAGGAGCTCGGCTTGAGCGGCTCGACGCCGAAGACCGCGGTGCGGGCGACCTTCTCGGCGGCCTTGAGGTATTTCTCCATCAGCAGCGGCGAGAGGGAGAGCACGTCGCCGTTGTTGTCGAAGCCGTAACCCGAGTCATCGGGCGGAAAATCGTCGCCGGGATGGAAATCCACGCCGAGCAGGTCGCGCACGGTGTTATCGTATTCGGAGCGGTTGAGCCGGCGGATCGCCACGCGGCCGACATTTGGCGGCGCGACCTGGTCCTGCCGGTCGAACTCGTGCGAGAGCCACTGCGTGAACGCGAGCGTCTGCGCGGCGTCGGGGCGCGGCTGATTCTTGGGCGGCATTTCCCCGTGGCGAACCTTGTCGAAGACGCGCTCCCAGGTCGGACGATCCTTGTCGGGTCCGCCGGCGAGCAGGCCCTCGAGATTCACGTCGGCCTTCTGCGTCGCGGCGTCGTGGCAATCGAGGCAGTTGTCGGTGATGAACGGGCTGATCGTATGCGCGAATCCCGCGTCGCGCGCCGCGAGCGCCGCGGCAGACACCGGCGTCTTCGCCGCAGGTGTGGCGGCGGGAGCCAGGGAGGTCGCCGGTGCCGGTGCCGCGGAAGCGGCCGTGTTTCCCGCCGGAGCCTGGGACTCACAGGAGCAAAGCAGCAGCGAGGCGAGGGGAACGAGCAACAGCGTGCCGTGGCGCAACAGGGTCATCACAAAGGGGGGAGATGAGCGAAAATCAGAACGGGGGCTACTCGCACGAAATCCTGCCGCCGTGGGGTGTCAACGCGGAGGTCGGGCTGGAATGCTGGACCGTCATCCCATCCGTTTTCAGACGTGAAGCGCAAAGACGCAAAGACACGAAGAAGGCCGGCTTGTCTTTGCGCCTTCGCGTCTTCGCGCTTCACTCGTCCGGGCTCGACCCGTCTGGGCAAAAATCAGTTTGCGAGGGCGGCTCCCTGCGGACGCAATGCCCGGTCGTCTCGTCTTGTCCTTTCCCCCAACCCTCACTGACTGACCGATGAAGATCGCGCGCTACGAGCTGTTCCATGTCCGGCCGCGCTGGCTGCTGCTGCGGATCGAGACCGACGGCGGTCTTTGTGGCTGGGGCGAGCCGGTCCTGGAGGGACGTGCGCAAACCGTTGCCACGGCGGTGCACGAGATGATGCGCGAGCTGATCGGCCAGGATCCGCGGCGGATCGAGCAGCACTGGCAGACGCTTTACCGCGGCGGATTCTATCGCGGCGGCGGAGTCCTCACGAGCGCGCTCTCGGGCATCGAGCAGGCACTCTGGGACATCCTGGGCAAGTATCTCAACACGCCGGCGCATCAGTTGCTCGGCGGCCGCGTGCGCGACCGGATCCGGCTCTACGGCTGGAGCCGGGGCGAGCCGACGGGCGATTACGTCGACGGCGTGCTGAAGAGCATCGAGCGGCGCGAATTCACCGCCTACAAGCTCGTGCCGCTGCCGGCGATGCGCGCGATCGAGAATCCGGAAACGGTGGAGCGGATCGTCGAAACCGTGACGGCCGTGCGCCGGGCGGCCGGCCCGGGGATTGACCTGGCGCTGGATTTCCACGGCCGGGCCTCGCCCGCGATGGCCAAGTTGCTCGCGCGCCGGCTCGAACCCGTGCAGCCGTTCTTCCTCGAGGAGCCGGTGCTGCCGGGCGACACGAACGCCCTGCTCGAAATCGCACGCAGCACGGTCATCCCGATCGCTGCCGGCGAACGCCTCTTCACCCGCTGGCAATTCCAGGAATTGATCGAGCGCCAGGCGGTCGCGGTGGTGCAGCCGGATCTCTCGCACTGCGGCGGGCTCGCGGAGGCGCGCAAGATCGCGGCGATGGCCGAGTCGCGGAACATCGCGGTCGCGCCGCACTGTCCGCTCGGCCCGGTGGCGCTCGCGGCCTGCCTGCAACTCGCGGCCTGCACGCCGAACTTTCTCATCCAGGAGCACGTCACGCTCGGCGAGGGCCTGCTGCAGGAACCCTTCCGGGTGGTCGACGGTCACGTCGCCGTGCCGGAAAAGCCCGGCCTCGGGATTGAGGTCGACGAAGCCGCCGTGCGCGCGGCGGCCTTCGCGGGTGACTGGCGCACGCCGCAGTTCCGCCTGCCGGACGGGTCGTTCGCGGAGTGGTGAGTGGTGGCCCGGCTCTGAATAAATTTCCGAGATGAATTTCCGGAGTTTCACCACAGAGGCACAGAGGCACGGAGAGATCGATCTGATCAATGTAGGGGCGTCCCTTGGGACGCCCGGTTTGAGTCCGAATCCGGACGGGCGTCCGCAAGGAACGCCCCTACATTGATCGATCTCCGTGGCTCTGTGTCTCTGTGGTGAAATTCCGAAACAGGATGTGAAGTTAATTTTTTGAAACTCCGTTTAGCAAAAAAATCCCCCAACCATGTCTGCTTCCATTACTCCCCAATTCGTCCGTCTCCTCCGCCTGCCTGTGTTCGTCGCCTTGCTCGGCGGCTGCGCCGCCCTGATGTCGGCCCAGGAAAAGGCGGTGCCGCCGGCTCCGGTGCCGGGTAATTTTGATCCGACGCCCGGCCAGCCCGCGGCAAGTGCGGTGGCCAAGGCGGGGCCGGCCCGGCCGCGGGTGCAGGCGCATTCGCCGCGCGATGACTCGGGCATCTGGAGTCCCACCGATTTCGCGGCGGTGAATCCCAAGCTGCCGAGTCTGGTGATCGCGGGCGATTCAACCGCTTCGACCGGCGACCCCGCGCACCGCGGGTGGGGCGCGGTGCTGATGGATTACTTCGACCCGGCCAAGGTGAACATC
>CALFNJ010000407.1 GCA_937902865.1 uncultured Opitutaceae bacterium | reverse complement strand
ATTTTCGATTTCCGGAATCGGAACTGGGCCGGACGCGACGCTGACGGGGCAAGGATGAGTCGAGGCGGCCGTTGACCTTGGAGTTGAGGCCGAAGACCTCACGGGCGCCGGCGAGGGCGACGAGCTCCACCCGTTTCGTATCGCCGGCCTCGAAGCGCACGGCGGTGCCGGCGGGGATATTCAGGCGGAAACCTCGCGCGGCGGCGCGGTCAAAGCGCAGCGCCTCGTTGGTCTCGAAGAAGTGATAGTGCGAACCGACTTGGATCGGGCGGTCGCCGATGTTGGCGACGGCAAGCGTCTGGGTGGCCAGATCGAGATTGGCGGTGAGCGGAGGGGCGTCGGGAGGGACGATGATTTCGCCGGGAATCATGGAATTTTCGATTTTGGATTCTCGATTTTCGATTTCGGAATTCGGCATTCGGAATTCGGAGAGCTCAGGGCTGAATTTAGAGACGGTGATCGCTATTTTTCCGACGCTGCGGGCTGGTGGATCGCAATCGAAAATCGAGAATCCAAAATCGAAAATTCTTCATCGGATCGGCTCATGCACCGTCACCAGCTTCGTCCCATCCGGAAACGTCGCCTCGACCTGGACGTCGTGGATCATCTCGGGAATGCCGGTCATCACGTCGGAGCGCTTCAGGAGGGTCGTGCCGTAGCTCATCAGCTCGGCGACGGAGCGGCCGTCGCGGGCGCCCTCCATGATCTCATAGGTGATCACGGCCACGGCCTCGGGATAGTTCAGCTTGAGGCCGCGCGCCTGGCGGCGGCGGGCGAGGTCAGCCGCGGTGACGACCATCAGTTTTTCGCGCTCTCGGGGAGTCAGATGCATCGGGGAGTTGAAATTGCGGATTGCGGGTTGCGGGTTGTTCAAACCACGGAGGCGGAAACGGCGACGGTCTGGCTGGGCGCACGAAATGCAGGACTGGTGGTGCTGAGGCCGGGTGTTTTCATTCCGCAATCCGCATTCCGAAATCCGCAATTTCCTAGACCTGGAGGTGCTCCTTCACGACCGCGTCGGTCAGGGTCCCGATGGCGCCTGAGATCACCACAGCGCCGCGGTCCATGGCGTAGAAGCGATCGGCGACGTCGCGGCAGAAATCGACGAACTGCTCAACCAGCAGGATCGAGAGCGAACCCTCGGCCTTGAGCGCCTTCACGGCATGCTGGATCTCCTGCGTATAATTTTGGCCGAAGCCCTCGGCCTTGAGCTTCTTCAACGTGTCGCCGATGTGCTCGATGATCGAGGGTTGGATGCCTTCGGTCGGCTCGTCGAGGATGAGGAGCTTTGGATCGGTCAGCAGCGCGCGCCCGATCGCGAGCTGCTGCTGTTGGCCGCCGGAGAGCACGCCGCCCTTGCGCTTGAGCATATCCTTGAGGACGGGAAACAGGTTGTAGACGCGGTCCAAGGCCGTCTTCGCCGCCGCGCCGCGGCGGCCGTGGACAACGAGGCCGACCTGGAGGTTTTCCTCGATGGTCAGGTGGGGGAAAATATCGCGGCCCTGCGGCACGTAGCCGATACCGGCCCGCGCCCGCACGTCCATCGGCAGCTGGTCGATGCGCTGGCCGTCGAAGAGGATCGAGCCCGACCGCACCGGCAGCACCCCCGTGATCGAGCGCAGCGTCGTGGTCTTCCCCACTCCATTGCGCCCCATCAGCGCCACCACCTCGCGCGGACCGATCTCCAAGTCGACCCCGCGCAGGATGCGCGACCCGCCGATGTAGGTCTCGACGGACGAGAGCTGGAGGAGAGAGCTCATGAAAAATTAAGAAGGAGGAAGGAAGAATTAAGAAATGGGCTCCTGCGGAGCGGTGCCTGACTACAACGGTTTCAGTCGTCCGGATTTCATCATTCTTACTTCTTAACTCTTCCTTTACCGCGTCCCGTGTTTCCCGCGGCCGAGGTACACCTCGCGCACCTTCGGGTTGGACTGCACCTCGTCGAACTTGCCTTCGCAGAGCACCGTGCCCTGGTGCAGCACGGTCACCTGGCTGTCGCGGGCGATCTGCCGGACGAAGGTCATATCGTGCTCGACCACGACCAGGCTGTGCCGGCCGGCGAGGCTGATCAGCAGTTCGCCCGTGCGACGCGTTTCCTCGTCCGTCATGCCCGCCGCGGGCTCGTCCACCAACAGGACCTTGGGCTCCTGCGCCAGGAGCATGCCGATCTCGAGCCATTGCTTTTCGCCGTGCGCGAGCAAGCCGGCCTTCCAATGCCGTTTGGCATCGAGGCGGATCAGCTTCAGCAGTTCGTCGAGCCGGTCGCGCTCGGTCGAGGAGAGCCTCTTGAACAAGGAGGCAAAGACGCCGCGCGGGCCCTTGAGCGACAGCACGAGGTTGTCCCAGACGGTGTGCTCGACGTAGACGCTCGGTGTCTGGAACTTCCGGCCGATCCCGAGACGGTTGATCTCGTATTCGTTGAGGGTCGTCAGGTCATGGCTGTCCGTCGGCGAGGAGCCGAACTCGATCCTGCCCTTGTCCGGCTGCGCCCGGCCCGTGATCAGGTCGAAGAACGTGGATTTGCCGGCGCCGTTTGGGCCGATGACCGTGCGCAGCTCCCCGTCGAACAGGTAGAAATTGAGGTTCGAGATGGCCTTGAAACCGTCGTAGCTCTTGGAGACGTCTTCGACGGCGAGCAGAGGATGCGGCATGGCGGAAAAGGCTTCGGAGTTTCGCCGCGGCTTCAGGATTTCGTCACGGCCGCCGGGTCGGCGGCGCGCTTTCTCCAAAGCGGCGCGAGCCGTGCGGGCAGGCTGACCAGTCCGCCGGGGAGGAACAGCACCACCAGAATGAAGAGGCCGCCGAGGATGATAAGCCAGAGGTCAGGATAGGCGCGGGACGCCCAGCTCTTGAGGAGATTGATGCACAGGGCGCCGAGGATCGGCCCGACAAGCGTGCCGCGCCCGCCGACCGCGACCCAGACCACGGCCTCGAGGGAGTTCTGCGCCTTCATCTCCTCGGGATTGATGATCCCGGCCTGCGGGACGAAGAGCGCCCCGCCGAGCGCCGCGATGCAGGCGGCGAGCACGAAGACGAACAGCTTGTAATGCGTCGTGGCGTAGCCGCTGAAGAGCACGCGGTTCTCCCCGTCGCGGATGGCCTGCTGGACGAGGCCGAACTTGGTGCCGTTCAGCCAGCGGCAAAGCACGTACACCAGCAGCAGCGTCACCGCCGTGACGAGATAAAGCCCGCGCATCGTGGCCGGTCCGGCGCCACGATCGACCAGCGAATGTCCGAGGATGAACTTGAAGTCCGTGAAGCCGTTGTTGCCGCCGAGCAGGAGGTTGTTGCGGAAAAACAGGATCGAGGCGGCGTAGGTCAGCGCCTGCGTCAGGATCGAGAAATAGACACCCCGGATCCGGGAGCGAAATGCGAGGTAGCCGAACACGTAGGCGATCAGCCCCGGCACCAGGAACACCATCGCAAACGCAAACGGGAAGCTGGCGAACGGCTCCCAGAAGGCGGGGAGCTTCGTCCAGCCGAGGAAGACGAGGAAATCCGGGATCGGCTTATGGTACTGGCCGAGGTCGCCGATCATCCGCATCAGGTACATCCCGTGCATGTACCCGCCGAGGGCGAAGAACAGCGCCTGGCCGAGACTGAGCAGACCGGTATAGCCCCAGAGCAGATTCACCGAAATCGCCAGCAGCGCGTAGCAGAGATACTTGCCCCACAGGCTCAGCGTGAAGGTGCTGATCTGCCCGGTGGCGTGCAGCAGCGGGAGCAATCCGATGAGGAGGAGCGCGATCATCGCGGTGACCGCGAGTTCGGAGCCCGCGACGCGCGCGGCCGGCCGGAAGGACGAAGGCGTCATGGTCATTCGTCCAGACTGCGGCTGCGCGTCGAGAACAGTCCGGAGGGTTTCCATTGCAGGAAGAGGATGATGGCGCCGAGGACCATGATCTTGCCGAACACCGCGGCATCCTGCGCGAGATTCTGGAGAAAGCTGCCGATGCCCGGCACCCAGCTCAGGCCCGGCGCCCAGGCCGGCAGGTACTGCTGCAGGACCTGGTCGACCCCGCCGATCGCGAACGCGCTCAGCACCGTGCCGACGATGCTCCCCACCCCGCCGACCACGACGACCATGAACGAATCGATGATGTAATTCTGCCCGAGCGTCGGCCCGACGTTGCCGATCTGGCTGAGGAAGGCGCCCGCGAGGCCCGCGAGGCCGCTGCCCAGGCCGAAAGTCAGCAGGTTGACGCGCGTCGTCCGCACGCCCATGCACGCCGCCATGCCGCGGTTCTGCATCACCGCGCGGATGAGCAGCCCGAGCGGCGTCTTCGTCAGCACGAGCCACATGCCGAGGACGATCACCCCGCCGAAGCCGATGACGAAGACGCGATTCCAGCCGAGCAGGACATCGTTCACCGTCCAGTTGCCGCTGAGATAGACCGGGCTGCCGACCTGCACGTTGTTCGAGCCGAACATCAGCTTGAGCAGCTGCTGCATCACCAGCGACACACCCCAGGTCGCAAGCAGCGACTCGAGCGGGCGCCGGTAGAGAAACTGGATGACCGTGCGCTCGAGCAGGATGCCCGCGCACGCCGCGGCGAGGAAGCTGCAGGGAACCGCGGCGACGAAGTACCACTGGTAGGCGGCACCCTCGAGATTCATCCCCGACAGATGAAGGTTAAGGCCGAAGCACGGCAGCGTGACGCCCGCGCCGAAGACGTTCTGCACGACGTACGTCGTGTACGCGCCGACGGCGATCATCTCGCCGTGGGCCATGTTGATCACGCGCATCAGTCCAAAGGTGATCGCCAGGCCGAGCGCGCCGACGAGCAGGATGCTGCCGGTGCTGACGCCGCGAAACAGGGTGCCGAAGAAATCGACCGCCGAGCGGTGCAGGTCGACAGCCTGCAGCGCCGCCGTGGCCGCGGCGATAGCCGGCCGGTCGGCCTGGTCGGTCGCCTCCTTCAGGGCGCGCTTGAGGAAATCGCTGCTGGAAAGGGTGTGCAGCTCCTTCAACTCCGCGAGCGCGGCGAGGCGGGTCTCGGACTTCGGATCCTTGAGCTCGATCAGCGCGATCGCCTCGCGCAGCGCGCGGCGGGCGCGCGGATCCGTTTCATCTTTCTGCCGCGCCTGCAGGAGCGGCAGTTTCGAAAGATCCTGGGCCAGGGCGATGGTCTGGATGGCCTGGATGCGCCTGGCGGGATCGGGCGCCACGAGATCGATGAGATCGAGCACCGCCTTCATCGCGCGCCGCAGATTGGAGTCGTGCTCGACGGCCTTCAGGTCGCCGCCGACCAGGCGAAGCGGTCGGCCGGCGGCGTCCTGCAGCGCCTGGCCATTGTCGACGCGCAAGGCGGCCTGCGCGTCCTTGTCGTCCTTCTCGCCCGTGAGCTGAACCGGAATCTTCGCTCCATCGGGCGCGGCGTAGACGAACAGCGCGTCGGAGCGCCAGGCGATGAGCAGCGTCCTGATCGCGTCGTCGCCCTGCCCCGCCAGCGTGCCGATGAGGGCGCGCTTCTCCGCGTCATCCTCGACGAGGATGGCGCGCACGATCGTCTGGCGCGGCGCCTCGGCGGCGAAGGCCAACGCCGCGGCTCCCAGCCAGGAAAGGAGTGCGAGGAGGCGCAGCCGGCGAGCAATTCGATTCATCATCAGAGGTCGGGTCATTAATGCTGGAGTCGTGCCAACAAAAAGGGCGGGCGCGATTTCGGCACCCGCCCCGCGAATTTTTCGTGGAGTGACGTCGCCCGCGACGGGCGGACGCGGATCCCTGCTTCCTTATTTGAACTTACCCTTGAGCCACGGCTCGCCGTAGACGTTCGCGAAGGACTTCAGGATCTTGAACTGCCCGTCGGCCTTGGTCTCGCCGATGTAGACGTTCTTCGTCAGGTGCATGTTCGGCTGGGTCGTGACCTTGCCGCCGGGACCGTCGAAGGAGACGCCCGATTTCCAGGCCTCGCGCACCTTG
>CALFNJ010000406.1 GCA_937902865.1 uncultured Opitutaceae bacterium | reverse complement strand
ACGTTCGTCCGGGACGCTGCAGTCGCGCTGGGCGAGATGCCACGCGACATTGTAGCCGAGCATCGTGCTGATGAAATATCCGAGCAGAAACCAGAGATCCGAGGCCAGTCCGCCCGGGCGCAGAACAGTTTCCGGCACTTCCCGGAGCATTCGGTGAAAGCCGGCCACGAGGCCGCTGCCCTGGCCCAGATACTGGTAGGACACCGGGAAAATGATCACCGTCATCACGATGATAATGATCGATTGCACCGCATCCGTGAGCACGGCCGCCCACAAACCGCCGATCACCGTATACAGCACAACCACGGCACCGACGATGAGAATGCAGGCCTGCAGACCGTTGAACGCGATCCCGCCGAGCAAAAAAACGCGGTCGCCAAATCCCAGGGCGGTGGAAACGAAGATGCACAGGATGTAGAGGCCCTGGCCAATGCCGACGATTTGCGGGAGAATCGAAGTGACCGAGTAGAAATAGGTCGTCGAAGGCGAATAGCGGCGCGTCAGGAATTGCAGCGGAGAATCGAGCCGTGCCCGGCGCCACATTTTGGCGAAATAGAAATAGCCGGCGAGATACGCCCAGGTTGCCATCGTGAACACGACGATCGCGCCCACGCCGACCCGATAGGTAAAACCCGCGGCCGCAACAAACATGAACGCCGAAAATCCCGTGACCCAGTTGGAAAGGCCGGCGAGCACCCACGGCACCTGGCCTCCGCCCTTGAAATAGTCGTCGGTGCCGCGATTTTTCCGGGCGGCATAAAAGCCGACGAAAATCACGATGGCAAAGTACAACGCGATTAACGTGTAATCGACCGCGTTGATCGTGTTGAAATCCGTCGCTAGCCCGCGGGGAATGGACGGATCGACGGCCATGTTCAGGTCGAGACGTTCACGATGGGTTCACCGGCGGGGGAGAATGCGAGGGAGGCCTCCACGGTGCGGTGCCGGTGGCGGCAGGTGATCCGCCACCCCCCCGCTTCGCGCGCGAGATGGAGTTCGCCGTGCGCCTCCTCCGCGGGGGCGGCCGTGCAGGCGGTCAGGATGGCGTGATCGTTCGCGGCCGGCGAAACAACCTCCGCGTACGGAAAGACGCCTTCAACCGCCGGCAGATCGAGCTGGCCGGCTTGAACGACGAAGGAACCATCCGCCACGATGGTGGCGGCGGTGGAAGCGAGCGGCCGGCGGATGCCAAATTGATTTTTTCCCACCGTCACGACGGCCCGGTTGTCCTCATTGAAGGCCTGAAATCGAAGTTGCACCGGAGCGGGCGCTTTCAGCCGGACGCGATCGAGCAGCACCAGGATGTCGGGTTTCAAAAAGAGCAGCGTCCGCGTGACAAGTATCACCCCGGGCAATACGAGTGAATACGCGTCCGTCGCATCGCTCGTGGCCGTCATCCAGGCCGGGCCGGTCCGGTAGTCGACGATGCGGGCGAACGCCAGGGACGAGTTGGTCCCTTCGTGTCCATCGTGATACTGATGGCCCTGTCCGTCGATCAGAACGGCGGTATGCGCGGCGGTCTGGCGCAGCAGCCAGCGGGGATTTGCCGGCACGTAGGCCGCGCGGAAGGGATCGTGGAAAAGGCGTTCGCCATACGCCTTGAAAATAACGCTGTTGCGATCGGCGTGTTCGTGGTTGGACGGGCCGCCGCTGCGGAACGCCACCACACCGTCTTCCGGACGCCAGCCGGTACGAGAGACGACCCAATCGTTGCTCAGGCGCACATCGTGAAGTTCGGGTCCGGGAGGCTGGACCGGGGCGCCGGCACGATACCAGACCAGGGCGGGATATTGTTTCATTTCGCCGGCGTTGGCCGCGACAAAGCTGGCAAGCGGATCGTTGGCCACCTGACCAACCCACGGGGCGCTCGATACGTCGAGTCCGGTGCCCGAGTCGGAGAAGTTGACGATGTCCAGCGCGGGGTCGTAATCGCCCTTCGGCACGGCGTTGTAGGTGGAATTTAATTTGGGATCGCCGATTTTTTTCCCGCCGCACGGCATGCTGAGCGCCAGTGCATAACGGATGGTGCCGGGGTAGTTGATGAGTTTGCGGTCGTCCAATCCAAGCCGGCGGTACAGGACCTCGGCGACCAGCGCGAGGTGCGACGTGGTGTAACCCCAATAGCCGACGCCCTCGTCGTAGGCCCCATCCAAGCCGTACATCGTGGCGAACGATTGCGCGCTTTGCCGCGACATCTGCAGCCATTTGTCCGCTTCCGCATGGCGCCCGTGCAGCCAGGCCGCGGCGATTCCGAGAGCGGAGGTGGGAATGATTTTAAGATTGGTCGCATTCAGGATCAGCGGCCACCGGCGGAGATCCAGGTCGAGTTTCACCGGAAAATCCTCCGCCGGGTCCAGGGTCCAGCCGCGCACACGGTCGGGATATTTCAGGCCGTAGAGCATCAGGTGACAGGCGGGTGCGCCTTTGGTGGCGACCTGGTGTTCCGCTTCGCTCCGCCGGGTGTCGGAGATTTCGCGGCCCAGCCAGTCGAGCGCGAAGCAGGTGGCAATGATGGCGTCGGAAGCGCGCTGGATGCCGATGGTGTCCTTTCCACCTTCCAAAAAATAGTCCCAGCGTGGGTAGTCGCGCAGCCGGTCGAGCGCGAGTTCGCTCGTTGTGACGGCCTGCCGGTTTCCGGTGACGGCGAAGGCGAGGGCGGAAAACTCCAGCGCCTGGCAGATCCGGGAGAAATCGGTGATGTGGTTGTTGAGCCGTACCCCGTGGCGCAGGAAATCCTGCTCTGCCGCATGATCCAGGCCGAGGATCGAGGCCCGCAGCGCGGAGAAGCGCGGGAGGGACAAATTTGCCCGGATTTGTGGCAGATCCTCCGCATCGAAGAGCAGACCTTTGGTGCTTTTTCCCGCGCTCGGAGTCCGGGGTGTTCCGGCGGCGACCCCTAGCAACTGCGCCACGGAAAGCCCCGCGACACCCGCAGCGGAGCTTTTGATGAAGTTGCGGCGGGTGACGTGAGGCATGGTGAACGGAATGACAGGGAAGGTGCGCGACCGGTGGCGGGTTATTTGTATCCTTTGAAATGCTTGGGATCTTCAGGATCCTGATAACGCGTCGTGTACGTTTTGTCGCTCGCGGCCATTTTCAGAAACACGTCCAGGGGCACCACCTCGGGCGAGCCGTCGAGCTGCTTCACGACTTCCACGAGACTGTTGACGTCATTGGACTCACGCACGTGGACGAGGAGGAAGTAGGGACGTTTGGCGTTAAGCGCGATGAGCTCGTTCATATCCGCCGCCACTTCCTCGCGCGGACGCCGGGGACTAATGTAGTATTCGTATGAAATCATCGGGCGGGTATCGCGAAGATCGCGGGTCCGGGCCGGGCCATAGCCGTTGATGAAACCGATCACGTCCGGAAACGCCTTGTAATAACGGTCGACGGTTTCCCTGGTGAGATCGGCATTGCCGAGGTTTCCGTCGGCGGCGGAGTTGTCCATGATCTCAAGGACGCGCTCGTCGAGGACTTTCATCATATCGTTCGCTTCCTTCATCAGGAGCGGAAAGCGATCCGCGGGAATATGGTTCGGGTACATGTAACCCGGCCCGGAAAGTCCCCCGATGAAGTAATCGTTGGGCGTGGCGCTTTCGTGGAAATATTCCAGCGCAGCCGGGGAAAACTTGGTCCAGTTCATCGTGACCTGCCAGGCGAAGGGCAGTTTGCCGCGGCCCGGTTTGGTCCACACGCCGATGCCGATGCTGTCGGATTGCACGAACGAAATGTATACCTTCGGTTCCGCCTGGAGTTTGGCGTCG
>CALFNJ010000405.1 GCA_937902865.1 uncultured Opitutaceae bacterium | reverse complement strand
CCTGCCTCCTGATGCAAATCCGCACTCCCCTCCTGCTTCTCCTGAGCCTCTCCGCCTCCCGGCTGCTTGCCGCCGACGCGGCCAAGCCGGCCGAGTATCCGTCCGACTGGATCGATCCCGACACCGGCCACCGCATCGTCCGGCTGACCAACGAGCCCGGCAGCGCGAGCCTCTACTTCCATCAGAATCCGTTCACCCCGAAGGGCGACAAGATGATCATCATCACGCCCGAGGGGCTCTCGACGATCAATCTGCAGACCCGCGCCGTCGAGCTCGTGGCGCCCGGTGTGCGCTATGGCATGGGCAGCAGCGCCGGTGTCGAAGTGAGCCGCAAGACGCCCACGGTGTACTACCAGAAGAACATCGACGGTCACACGGTGATCTACGCCACGAACGTGGACACCAAGGCGACGCGCGAAATCATCTCGCTTCCGTTCACCGGCGAATTCGGCGGCGTTTCCGCTGATGAAACCATGATCATCGGCAAGACCGGCGTTCCCGGCACGGGCGCTCCGCAGCAGGCGCGGGCAAACGCGCCGGCATCCGGCGCCGCTCCGGCCGCGGCCGGCAACGGTCAGGGTCGACAAGGACAGGGCCGTCGCGGCGGCGGTGGCGGTGGCGGCCAGCGCCAGCTCCAGTTCTTCTCCGTCAATATCGCGACCGGCGAGCTGAAGACCTTCCATCCGACGACCGACAGCCTGAACCACATTCAGTCTTCGCCGACCGATCCGAACCTCGTGCTTTTTTGCCACGAGGGTGAGTGGCACGAAGTCGACCGCATCTGGACGATGCACAACGACGGCAGCGCGATGCGTCTCATGCACCAGCGCACGATGCAGTACGAGATCGCCGGTCATGAGTTTTTCAGCCACGACGGCCAGCAGGTCTGGTACGACCTGCAGACGCCGCGCTCCGTCGAGTTCTGGCTCGCCGCCGTCAATCCGTACACCGGCGAGCGCATCCGCTACCCGATCACCCGCGAGGAATGGTCGGTCCACTACAACATCTCCTGGAGCGGCAAGCTCTTCTCCGGCGACGGCGGCGGCCCCGACGGCGTGGCGAACATGACCCCGCTGCCCGAGGCGAAGACCCTGAATCCTCCGGTCAACAACAAGTGGCTCTACCTGTTCACGCCGACCGGCAAGGTCGACACGATCAAGGTGGCCGGCGAGACCGTGAAGGTCGGCCATTTCACCACGGAGAAGCTCTTCAACATGGCGCCGCACGACTACAGCAAGCGCACCGGCGTCGAGCCCAACCTGATCTTCACGCCCGACGACAAGTGGCTCGTCTTCCGCTCCAAGATGCAGGGCAACGAACTCCAGGTCTACGCGGTCGAGATCGCCAAGGCCGGGAAGAAATAATCCCCCGTCATTCCGCAACGGCCGCCGCGAGGCGGCCGTTTCGTTTTAAGCCTCTTTCATCCGATCTCAGACATTTGAATGTGGAACTCAGGAAATCAGGAAACGGCAGATCGTGGGTGCCGTCGACCTCCGGGCGACGGTTTCCGCATCGCGAGCGTCCACACCGTCGCCCGGAGGTCGACGGCCACCTTCAGCTTCGCCACTCTGCGCATGACCGCTTCCATTTCCTGATTTCCTGAGTTCCACATTCAAATGCTGTCTTTTTTCTTTCTGACTTTCCAACCTACCCCAACCCCATGAACCCCACGTCCCGTATTCCCCTCCTGTTCCTCGGCCTCGCGCTGCTCGCCGGCCGCGGCCTCGCGGCCGACGCCCCGGCCAAGCCACTCCCCTCCGACTGGATCGATCCCAAGACCGGCCATCGCATCATCCGCCTCTCGCCGGACTCCGGCGGCTCGGGCCTTTATTTCCACCAGCACGCCTACACCCCCGAGGGTGACAAAGTGATCCTCCGCGGCGCGGGCGGAATCGCGACGGTCGACATCAGCAAGCTCGGCATTTCGCCGCCGAAATTTGAGATGGTTCTGCCCGGCGCCGTTCCGATCGCCACCGCCTGGCGCACGCGCGAGGCTTACTTCGTCGACCGCACGCGCAACGCCATCATGGCCGTCCATCTCGACACCAAGGCCATCCGCGAGGTCGTGAAGCTGCCGCCGCAGGCTCGCAGCGGCGCCTATGCGCTCAATGCGGACGAATCGCTCCTCGTCGGCATCGCGCCCGATCCGGACGGCAAGACCATCCCGCGCACGCCCCCGCCGAACGGACTTGGCGGCACGCTCGAGGCCAACTGGGCCGCCGGCACGCCGAAGATGATCTACACGCTCAATACGAAGACCGGTGAATTCAAAGTCATCCATCGCGAGAATGATTGGACCAACCACCTCCAGTGCTCGCCGACCGATCCGCTGCAGATCCTTTTCTGCCATGAGGGTCCCTGGCACTACAACGACCGCACCTGGACCGTGCGCGCCGACGGCACGCCCGCCCGCCTCCTCCATAACCGCACGATGAACATGGAGATCGAGGGCCATGAGTTCTTCGCCCAGGACGGCAAGATGGTGTGGTACGACCTGCAGACTCCCCAGAGCGCGGTGTTCTGGCTCGCCGGCGTCGACCTCGCGACCGGCCACCGCACCTGGTACAACCTCCAGCGCAATGAGTGGTCCGTGCACTACAACGTCTCGCCCGACGGCAAGCTGTTCTCCGGCGACGGCGGCGGACCGACGAGCGTCGCCTCGCGAACGATGGACCGCCAGGACATCCAGGGCCAGGGCCAGTGGATGTTCCTGTTCCACCCGGTGATGACGAAGGGCAGCTCGTTCCGCGATCAGAAGGACCTGATCGACGTCGGCTACTTCAAGGCGGAGCGCCTCGTCGACATGTCCAATCACAACTACAGCAAGGACACCGGCGTCGAGCCCAACGGCACCTTTACGCCGGACGGCAAATGGATCGTCTTCAGCGGCAACTTCCACTCCAACCCCGGCAACGGCGGCAAGGCGATCACCCACACCTACGCCGTCGAAGTCGCCAAGCACTGAAGCAAACCCAGGCATTTAACCACCAAGGCACGAAGTCACAAAGATTCGGCATCCGATCCCTTCCTGATTTCCTGAGTTCCAGATAAACCTTTCATGAAACTGCCCTCCAAACTCCTCCTTCCTCTTCTGCTCGCCTCGGCTTCCGCGCTGTTCGCCGCGGCGCCGATTCCCACCGAGTGGATCGACCCGGACACCGGACACCGGGTGATCCGCCTGTCGCGCGATGATGATACGCAGAGCCTGTACTTCCACCAGAACGCCTACACGCACGACGGCAAAAAGATCATCGTCACCACGGCCGACGGCGGCATCTCGACGATCGATCTCGTCACCCGTGACATCAAGGTGCTGGTCCCCGGCCGCGTGAACGTGCTCGTGACCGGCCACAAGACCGGCGACGTGTACTTCACCAAACCGGCCCCCTGCGCCGACGGCACCGCGGCGCC
>CALFNJ010000404.1 GCA_937902865.1 uncultured Opitutaceae bacterium | reverse complement strand
GGCAGCAGCAGTAGTCGAACTCGATGCCCTGGCCGATGCGGTTCGGCCCGCCGCCCAGGATCATGATCTTCTTCTTCTGCGACGGGATCACCTCGTTCTCATCCCCGTAACTGGAATAGTAGTAAGGCGTGAACGCCTCGAACTCCGCGGCGCAGGTATCGACCAGGCGGTACGTGGTCTGGACGCCGCGCTTCTTCCGCTCCGCACGGACGGCGGCGAGATCGCTTTTCAGCAGGTGGGCCAGCTGGACATCGGAAAAGCCGAATTGCTTCGCCCGGCGCAGCTGATCCGTCGCGACGGTCGCGAGCGTGCTTTGCTTCAGTTCCTGCTCCATCTCGAAGATCTCCCGCAACTGGTGCAGGAACCAAGGATCGATCTTGGTGAGGTCGAAGATGTCGTTCACCGTCAGCCCCGCGAGGAAGGCGTAGCGCAGGTAGAAGATGCGCTCGGCATTCGGCGTCGCGAGCTTGGCCGTGATCACCTTGCGGTCCGGAATGTCGTCGCCGCCGAGCTTGCCGCCCCCGCCGAAGCCGCGGGCGCCGATCTCGAGCGAACGCAGGCATTTCTGCATCGACTCCTTGAAGGTGCGGCCGATGGCCATCGCCTCGCCGACCGACTTCATCGCCGAGGTGAGCGTGGCATCCGCATCCGGGAATTTCTCGAACGTGAAGCGCGGGATCTTCGTCACGACGTAATCGATCGTCGGCTCGAAGCTGGCCGGCGTGAGGCGCGTGATGTCGTTGCGCAGCTCGTCGAGCGTGTAGCCCACGGCCAGTTTCGCCGCGATCTTCGCGATCGGAAAACCGGTGGCCTTGGAGGCGAGCGCGGAACTCCGGCTTACGCGGGGGTTCATCTCGATCACCACCATGCGTCCGGTCACCGGATCGACGGAAAACTGGATATTGGAGCCGCCGGTCTCGACGCCCACTTCGCGGATGACGGCGAACGAGGCGTCCCGCATTACCTGAAATTCCTTGTCCGTCAGCGTCATCGCCGGCGCGACCGTGATCGAGTCGCCGGTGTGCACGCCCATCGGATCGAAATTCTCGATCGAGCAGATCACGACGCACTGGTCCTTGTGGTCACGCATGACCTCCATCTCGTACTCCTTCCAGCCAAGGAGGCATTCCTCGACCAGCACCTCATGGACGGGCGAGAGGTCGAGTCCGTTCGCGACGATGCGCTCGAACTCCTCGCGATTGTAGGCGATGCCGCCGCCGGCGCCGCCGAGCGTGAACGAAGGGCGGATGATCAACGGATACATCGCGAGCTGCTCCGCCGCGTGGCGCGCCTCCTCCATCGACTTCACCGTGTGCGAACGGGCGACATCGAGCCCGATCTTGATCATGGCCTGCTTGAACAGTTCGCGATCTTCGCCCTTGGCGATGGCCGCCGGCTTCGCCCCGATCATTTCCACGCCGTACTTCTTCAGGACGCCGGCGCGGTCCAGCTCCATGGAAAGATTCAGCGCCGTCTGGCCGCCGAGCGTCGGCAGCAGAGCGGACGGCCGCTCCGTCGCGATGATCTTTTCCAGCATGCCGACCGTGAGCGGCTCGATGTAGGTGACATCCGCGAACTCCGGGTCGGTCATGATCGTCGCCGGATTCGAATTCACGAGAATGACGCGATAACCTTCCTCCCGGAGCGCCTTGCAGGCCTGCGTGCCGGAATAGTCGAACTCACAGGCCTGGCCGATGACAATGGGCCCGGCGCCGATGATGAGGATGGACTTAAGGTCGGTGCGTTTGGGCATGAACGTAGATTTCGCTGAGGGTTGGGACCGGCGAAACACTCGGCAAGCGGGAAAGCACGCTCGCGCCCAAGCAGGGGCTTTTTTGTCAAAATCAGGTCGAGATCGCCACTGCGAGAACAGGGCCGAGACGTCCAGTGACCCGCATTTCCGGAAAGCGAAACCGGGATCCACTCCCCTCTCACCCGGCTTTCGCCCGGCGCTTGGACAATCGTCTGGTTCGACTCAGCCGAGCTTCTCCGGCTCAACACCCAGCACCTTCGCCGCCATCGCCTTGTCGCCATGGGACGCGTGCAGCACCTGGTCGATGTACTGCTTTTCCTGTCCCGTGAGATATTCGGCGAGCGTGGGCCAGTGCTTGAGCTCGCGCAGCCGCATGGGGAGCTGTTGCGAGGTCACAATCCGGGTTTCGGCGGTCGCGACGACCTTGGAAACCACCTGATTCAGCTCGGCCAGGTTGCCCGGCCAATGATAAGCGGTCAGCACGGCGAGCGCGTCGTCGGAAAATTCCACGAGATTCGCGTCGAAGTGCGGATTGGTCGCGCGGTTTGCGTAATGCTTGGCGAGCAGAGGAATGTCTTCCGCCGCGCGCTGTCGCAGCGGCGGCAGGTGCACCGGCAGCGAAGCCACGCGGTAGAAAAGTTCGTCGTGAAACTTCCCCTCGTCCGTGAGCTTTTCGAGATCCTCGCTCGTCGTGCAGATGAGGCGGAAGCCTTGGGC
>CALFNJ010000403.1 GCA_937902865.1 uncultured Opitutaceae bacterium | reverse complement strand
CGTGCCGGGCTCCTCCTACTCGACCAGCCGGACGGCGAGCAGCCAGGCGTACTATACCTTCTCCGGCACGTCGATGGCCGCGCCGGTCGTGTCGGGCGCCGTCGCTCTGCTCGTGCAGAAGTATCCCGCGCTGACGCCGGATATCATCAAGGCTCGCCTGATGGTGTCCGCCGACCAGTGGACCCGGCCCGACGGCACCGCCGACCCGGGAAACTTCGGAGGCGCAGATGAAGAGGAGATTGCTATCCCGGGCATCGTCGATGCGCCGGAAGCGTTTCACCACGATCGGACGTTTCCCCACCTGCTCTCCGGCCACCATTCGCTCCAGGTTCGGGCCGAACGGATCCACTCCGAGCACGCCGATGACGAACGGGCTGTCGGGAGTCGCGAAAGCGGCGTCGGGCCATTCCGTGAAGGTCACGAAATTGTAGAGAAACGCCGCCTTCACGTCGTATTCCTTCAACGGCGCGTCCGCATGCGCCGACGCCGACGCGGCCACCATGGCCGCCACCGTCAGCCAGAAGAAGCTCATCCGGGCCAGCCACCTGCCGCACTGCTGAAAGGATCGGATCATCGGCAGATCAGAATTTGAACCGCACCATCGCCTCGACCTTGCGCACCACCTCGCGGCGCGCCGTCAGGCCGCCGATCTCGGGATGCGAGGCGTCGAGCAGGTTCCGTCCGCTCAGCGACACCTCCGTGGCGGGGCCGGCCACCCAGTTGAGATTCATGTCCAGCTCCGTGTACGCCGGCACGATGCCGTTGCCGCCCTCGTAATTCTGGACCTCGGCCACGTGACGCAGGCTGCTCCACAGCAGCAGGGATTTGCTCAGCTGGAACGAGTTTCTCACCTGGAGCTGATAATCGGGAAAGCTCGCCTCGCCGAGGCCGCCCTCAGTGTCAGCTCCGCCCGGCTTGAGCCAGGTGTGTTGCTGCATGGAAAAGCCGCCGGCGCGCAGGCGCCACCAGCTGTTCACATCCCAGTCGACAAACATTTCCAGGCCATAGCTCTGGCCCTTCACCTTGTTCTGCACCGTGTACGGGAACACGGCAGCGCCATTCGGTTCCACGCTGCGGAGATTGTCGTAGTCGTTGAAGTAGAGCGTGGCTGTGATCGCGGTGTTGCGAGCCGGGCGGCCGCGCCAGCCGAGCTCGTAGGCCTTGACGATTTCCGCGGTGAAATCCGGGCCGCCGGCCACCGTGTACGGCGGCGTCGCCGTCGGCGCGTAGAAACCGGCGTCGAGCCGCGAGGGAATGCGCGAGGCGCGCGAGGCGGCGATCCACATCAGCTGCTGCGGCTGCTTCCACGCGAGCCGCACGCTCGGCAGATACTCCATGCCGCTGAAATAATTGTGCTCCAGGCGCAGGCCGGTCGTCAGACGGAATTCCCCGTCGCGCATCCAGATCTCGTGCTGCCCGAAGACGCTGCCGAGGGGAAAGACGAGATTCTGCGGGAGCAGCGCGAAGCCGACCGTCTTGTTCGCCGAGTCCTCGGGAATGCGGTAATCGGCGCCCCAGAGCACTTCCTGGTCGCCGCTCGGCAGTTTGAAATGATGCTGAAACTCGAAGTCGGTGCTGTGCGACACCTCGATCAGCAGATCCTGGAGGTCGCGCCGGGTGTAGTCGTGATAGGCGCGGATCCAGAGATCCGAATCGGCAGTGAGCTGCCGCGACCATTTCGCGAGCACGTCGAAGCCCCGAGCCGAGGTCAGCGGAAACGGGTCGTTCTCGTACCAGCCGTTGAAGAGGTTGCTCTCCAGCGTGAGCATGCCCTTGTCCGCATTGCCGAAGTCGGCGCGCACTCCTCCCTGCGTCGAGCGCCAGGGATCGTAATCGTCCTTCGCCCCGGTCGCCGAGCGCGTCGCCTGATGATCCGCGGCCTGGAAATAAACCCGCATGGCTCCGACATCCCCGAGCTTCACGCCGTAGCGGACCCCGGCGCTGTTTTCGTCGGAGCCTCCCGTCGCGAAGAACAGCCCGCCGAGCGTGTCCATCGCCGACTTGGTCTGGATGTTGATCACGCCATTCACGGCGTTGGAACCCCACGTTGCGCCGGCCGGCCCGCTGATCACCTCGACGGTCGCGAGGTCGGGCAGGAACACGCTCGTGGATTCCCAGAACACGTTGGAAAAAAGCGGCGAATAGACGGCCCGGCCGTCGACCATCACGAGCAGCTTGTTGGAGGCGCCGTTGGTGCGCACGAACCCGCGGGCGTTGATCGCCCACTCGGAGGATGACTTCTGCGCCACGAACAGGTTCGGCGCCATCCGCAGCAGGTCGGGCAGCACGGTCGCCCCCGTGCCGGTGGCCGCCTGGCCGCGGATGAGGAAGCTGTTGTTCGCCGTCTCGCCCCACGCCTCGGGCCGGCGGGAGACGGAGATCACCGGATGGTTGAGCAAATCCTCGACGCTCATGCTCTTGAGATCGAGCACTCTGGCGGCCCCCGAGCCGGCGGAACCTTAGGCCGAGCT
>CALFNJ010000402.1 GCA_937902865.1 uncultured Opitutaceae bacterium | reverse complement strand
GACGTAGGCGCC
This sequence comes from uncultured Opitutaceae bacterium, assembly GCA_937902865.1. Taxonomy (GTDB): domain Bacteria; phylum Verrucomicrobiota; class Verrucomicrobiia; order Opitutales; family Opitutaceae; genus CAIUWA01. The sequence continues at coordinate 5,285 of CALFNJ010000402.1, read as the reverse complement.
GGCGTTGGTGTTATCCTCGATGGCGTAATAAACCTGCCGACCTTTCAGGCCGGGGATGATCTTCTTCACGGAGACGACGTCGGGGTGGCCGGCGTAGATCGACCAGCGCACGGTGCCGTCGCTGTTGAGGCAGGTGCTGCCGTCGAACACCTCTTCCCTGCCGTCGCCGTTGACGTCGGCGTTGACGATGTAGTGCGCGCCGCTGCCGTTGGTCTCGCCGAAGCTCTTGAATTGCCAGAGCTGCTTCAGGTCGCGGCCGTCGTAGGCGGTGAAGATCTCGTTTTCGTAGAGACCTGACTGGGTGATGATCGCGGGGTGCACGCCGTCGAGGTAGGCGATGCCCATCACGATGCGGGTGGAGGAGCGGGAAAAGTCGGACACCATGGGCGTCCACGGCGTCTTGCGCAGGGTTTCGCCGGTCATGCCGTTGAGTACGGCGAGATAGACCTGGTCGCCTTCCTGCGCGCGGCAGATGACCTCGTCCTTGCCGTCGCCGTCGAGATCGTAGCAGAGCACGGGGCTGTTGTTGTGGCTGCCGAAACACTGCGCGTGCCAGACGAGCGGGCGCCGCCAGATGCTCTTGCCGTAGCTCGTGATCGCCTCGATCTCCACGGGCACGCCGGGATCGACCGAGCGCTCGTTGATGCCGTTATCGAGCCGGAAGACCGCGTCGGTCACGCCGTCGCCGTCGATGTCGCCGAAGGCCGCGGTGAAGCCGCCGATTTTCACGTTCGGCTGGAAGGTCGCGATCAGTCCGCTCTTCTTTACGTCGGGCTCACGTCCGGCCCACTCGGAGGGCGGACCCTCGTGCCCGTCGGGATAGACGGCGCGCACGCGGTAATAGCACATCAGTTCGCCATCCGGCTGGTCGGGACCCTCGCCGCGCGTGTGTTGGACGGGGCGCGCTTCCGGTGGATTCGGGTCGGTGAAGTTCGTCGAGGTGGTGATCGGTGCGCCATTGATCTTCTCGCCGGCGGCGTGCCGGTACTGCGTGCGATAGACGTTGAAGCCGATGGTCGTCGGATCGTCGGGCAGGAGATTCCAGCTGAGGAAAATCTTCCGATCGCCCGCAGAGGCGGTGACGAGGCGGCGGTTCTGCCGGCGGAAATGCGTCGTGTTCTCCGGCTCGCGCACGACGCGAAAGCCAAGGTCGGCGTGGCGGATGCCCTCCAGCTGATAGGCGGCGTTGCCCAGCTCCATGTAGTACGCGGTGCGGGCCCACGAGCCGCCCATCGCCCAGCCCTCACGGTCATCCACGGAGGTGATGCGGAAGACGAAACCGCCGAGCGTCTGGTCGGGATAGTAGTCGACCATCTGCCAGACATTGCCGGCCAAGTCGAAGATGCCCCAGGGATTGGCGGGGAAGCGCTTCACCGGCTGCAGACGCGTGCGCCAGATGCTGATGTCGCGCTCGCCCTTCTCGGAGAAGTTGGCGTGTCCGGCGGGAGCCTCGTTGCCCCAGACATATTTGACGTCGGTCCGGCCGGCGCGCGCGGCGTATTCGAACTCGGACGCGGTCGGCAGACGATAGACGCGGCCCTCCTTCTTGGTCCGCCAGTTGGTGTAGGCGCGGACATCGCTGTAGCGGTTGACGAAGACGACGGGGTAATTCTCGAAGCCCGCGGGGATGCGACCATTTTCCCAGTAGGGCGGCGCCTGGTATTTCGCGTCGTCGACGAAGACCTTGTACTCGGCGTTCGTGATCGGGTGATCGGCCATCTCGAAATCATCGAGGCGGATGCCGGGGCGCAGCGTGCCGCCCTTGACCAAAACAAAATCGGCGGCGGAGAGGCGGCCGAGGCAAAGAACCAGGAACAGAACCAGGGGTAGCTTGGGGTTCATGCCGGCAGTCTCTCCCCTCGGGAAAGCCGGTCAATCCAAGCGCCGCGCGGAATGCGCTTTCCAATGAATTCGGTGACCGAAACCAATCTTCGGAATTTCGCCACAGAGGCACGGAGACACGGAGAAAAGCCGAACCTCGGAGGTGGCCGCAAAAAAGTGCAGAAAACGCAAAAAACGTATGAGATGATTCCGAATATTATTTTTGCGCCGTTCTGTGCCTTTTTGCGGCCAATGCCGAGGCTGCTTCCCTAGGTTGGATGCTCGTCCTCGGTGTCTCTGTGCCTCTGTGGTGAAATTCCGGGATTCCGAGGATCGAGCAGGCTTGCCGAGCTTGAGCCTTCCGCTTTGGTCACTGGTCACTCCTTCTTTTCCCATGGCAAACGCTTCCTCTTCTCGCGGTGAATTTCCGGTCGGCGATTTTGGCGCCAAACCCGGACTCAAGGCGCCCTGCACGCAGGCGATTCAGGCTGCGATCGACGCGGCGGCCGCGGCTGGCGGCGGCGCGGTGGTGTTCGCCCCCGGCGCCTATTTCACGGGTGGACTCTTTCTCAAGTCGCACGTGGAGCTGCGCGTCGACCGCGGTGTCGACCTGATCGGCGTGCAGGACGAGTCGGCCTATCCGGAAATCGACTCGCGCGTCGCCGGCATCGAGATGCGCTGGCCGAGCGCCCTCATCAATGTCTACGAGCAGCACGACGTGAAGATCACGGGCGAGGGCACGATCAACGGCCAGGGTGAGTTCTGGTGGGACAAATACTGGGGCCCCGACGAACGCGGCGGCATGCTCAAGGAATACGAGCCGAAGGGCCTGCGCTGGGCGGTCGACTACGACTGCAAGCGCCCGCGAATCGTCCTCATTTTCAAGTCGAAGAACGTCTCACTCGAGAAGCTCACGCTGAAGCGCTCGCCGTTCTGGACGGTGCACGTCTGCTACTCGCAGAACATCGTGGTCGACGGCATCGTCATCCGCGAGAACCTCGGGCCGAGCTCTGACGGGGTCGACATCGATTCGTCCTCGGACGTGGTGGTGCGCAACTGCGACGTGGACTGCAACGACGACGCGATCTGCCTGAAGGCGGGACGCGACGCAGATGGCCTGCGGGTGAACCGTCCGACGGAAAACATCGTCATCCGCGACTGCATCGTGCACGCGGGCCACGGCCTGTTCACGATCGGCAGCGAGACCTCGGGCGGCATCCGCAACGTCGAAGTCTTCAACCTCAAGGCGCGCGGCACCTGGATCGGCTTCAGCTTCAAGTCGGCGCGCACGCGCGGCGGCGTGGTGGAGAACATTTCCATCCACGACATCGAGATGCTCGGTGTGCTGCGTCCGTTCCGCTTCACGCTCAACTGGCTGCCGGCCTACAGCTACTCCCAACTGCCCGCGGGCTGGACGGGCGAGGTGCCGCCGCACTGGAAAAAGCTGATTGAGCCGGTGACTCCGCCCGAGCGCGGCATCCCGGAGTTCAAGAACATCACGTTCAAGAACATCACCGTGACCCGGCCCGAGCGGGTGCCGACGGACGCGGCGCCGTCCTCCTCGGTGCTCATGCACACGCCTGACGTGCTGGAATCGCTCGCTTTCGACGTGGAGGCCTATCCGGAAAAACCTATGCGCGGCCTGGTGTGGGAGAACGTCACGATCGAGGCGGCGAATGCGGGCAAGGTCAGCCACGCGAAGGACTGGACGATGAAGAACGTCGTCGTCCGCACGCCCGGCGGCGCGCCGGTGACGCTGGACCATTGCGAAGGCGTCACGGCCCCGAAGCTGGAACGCTCCGGGAAGGCCAAATAGGCCCAATCCCTAAATCGTCTCGCGCAGAGGCGCAGAAACGCAGAGTTCGATCTCCTTCGGTTTCCGATCTCTGCGTTTCCGCGCCTCTGCGCGAGACCTTCCGAGGATCGGATTACTTCCCGTCGCCGACAACGCGCGGGATGCCAAGCTCGACCTTGCCCTCCTTGGCGCCGGGCGTCTCCTGCCGCAGAGTGTCGAGGGCCTGGCCGAAGTAGGCGGAGGCGACCTTGCTCATGTCGGGCAGCGCCTTGGTGAAGCTGTGGCCCGGTGAACGCATGCTGAAGCGGGTCGACCACAGGAGCTTTGGCTTCTGGTCCTTCTTCATCGTCCGGTAGTCGTACGCCATGAGGATCACGAAATAGCGCTCTTCGCTCAGCTGCTCGCGGAGGCTGAGCTCCTCCGGGGTCATGCCGGAGTTCATGTCGATGACCTGGCCCGCCTGGTTTTCGAGCTGCCGGCGGAAGCCGAGGAGCCGCGCGTTGTAGGCGACGGAATTTTCCTGCGTGCCGCGCTCGAGGTCGCCGATCGCGAGCTCGAGGTTCAGCGCCGAGTGGTCGAGGGAAGGCGAGGCCTCCTGCGCCGCCGCGTCGGCAGTCTGGGCGCTGTAGAGGCGTTCGGCGTCGAGCTGCTTGTTGGGATTCTCGTAGATCGAGGTGACGCCCCAGTGCACGACGATGAGCAGGTCGGCGTTCTTCTGGTCCTTGGTCGGATAATATTTCTGCCGGACCAGATTTTCAGCGAGGGTCTTCGCGATATCGAGAAACTGCGCGTGCTCGAGGTTCGGGTCGCGCACGTCGCCGCCGAAGAATTTCCCCTGGAAGAAAAGGTACGTCTCCGGCTTGGGCTCCCCCTTGCCGAACTTCTGCTGGGCGTATTCCTCGGTGGAGGTCGAGGACACCGCCACGGCATCCGCGGCGCCGGCGCGGGCGGACGCAGTCAGAGCGACGAGACCGAGCAGGAAGGCGACGAAGGTGATGGAGGAACGAGACATGTCACTCTTGATGACGCCTGCTGTGTAAGATTGTTGCACGGATGTCGGTGGCGGAATGGCGGAGGCGGGGCCGGGAACTCAACGTTCAACGTCCAACGCTCAACATCCAACGTTCAACGTTCGGCAGTTCGGAATATTGAACGTTGAGTGTTGAACGTTGAACGTTGGACGTTCCGAGCGAAGCTTGGCGCGCTCAGTTGCGCAGCGCCGCGACCGCGGTCTCCTGAAAGACGCGGTGCATGGGCGAGTTGTCCGGGTTGCCCATCTTGTCGCGCTGCAGCATCAGGATGTAGATCAGGCCGGTCTTGGGGTCGGCCCAGCTGTTGGTGCCGAACGCGCCACCGTGACCAAACGAACCCGGCGAAAGCATGGCATTGGCCTCCATCGCCTTCGGGTCTTCGATCACGCAGAACGCCAGTCCCCACGGCATGCCGGCGCGCGCCTTGAGGTCGCCGGTCTGCTTGCGGGTCATCTCGGCAATGGTTTCCGGACGGACGATGCGTTTGCCGTTGAATTCGCCGACTTCAAAAGGGTTGAGGGTCATTCCGGGATTTTGGGCCAACTTCACGCTCGTCTAATGTGTGTGAAGCAGCATATGGTAAACCTTCACGATATCCTCTGCCGTGGAGAAAAGCCCCGCGCCGCCCAGCGGAGGAC
>CALFNJ010000401.1 GCA_937902865.1 uncultured Opitutaceae bacterium | reverse complement strand
CATGTAGCCCCAGTGATACTCCTCACGGGTGCGATTATCGAATTCCTGCACGGGCTGGAGCTCGACGGCGTTCACGCCGAGCCGCTGCAGATGAAACTCGGGGCTCTCGACCCACTTCGTCAGACCGGAGAAACCGAGCCGCTCCTCCGGGTCCTCTCGCACCGGCGCGTGGGCCGCGAGATCCCGGACATGCGCCTCGGCGATGACCAGGTCCTGCCACGCCGGCGTCTTGAAATCGTGATCGCCCCGTCCGACCCACGCGCGGTCGAGCACGATGCCCGGCCCGTCGCGATCCACGGTCGCGAGCGCATACGGATCCAGCACGCGCTGCTCCGGCGCGAACAGGCCAAAGGCGTCGTTCGGCCCTTGAATCGAGTACCAATAGAACCAGCCGTGAAGATTCTGCTCGAGCGTCAGCTCCCAGGCGCCGCTCCAGTCTCCGTCCGGCGCGATTGACACCGCGGCGGCCGTCGTCGGCAACGGCTCGCGCTCCGAGCGGCGCTTCAGTTCGTAGCGATGCGGTTCCCCCTGCTCCGCCAAATCCGCGCAGACGCAGAGCTCCACCCGCTGCGCCCGCGGCGCGAACAAACGGAAGGTCGTCTCGTCGCCATTGACGACCGCCCCGAGCGGCAGGTCGGTCTTCAGGTCGTAGAAAAACGCGCCCGGCCGGAGCGGCGCCTCGGCGGACGCGTCGCCGTCGCCCCATCCGAAGGTCCAGGCCTGCGTCAGGTCGAGCGCCGCGGCGAGGGTGAAGCGATAGAGATGCCGGCCCGTGCGATTCGGATCGAAGCCGTAATTCATGTTGCCCGATTTATCCCGCACCGCGTTGGGCGCCGCGGGTGAAACCGACAGCCAGCCGCCGCTGCCGCTGACGAACTTGAACTGCTGTGGCGTCTTGAAATTGGCCGCCGGGCCCGACCAGAGCAGCACCGCCTCACCGGCGATCCGACCCGGGACAAGCCCCCACTCCTCCTTGCCGATCGCGTCCTGCCAGCCGTTGAAATCCCCCGCGAGAAAAAGCACGTCGCGCGTCGGATCGATCTCCGAATGGCGGTCGAGCGGCACGATGAAGAACAGCTCGTCCTGCTCGTTGACGAAATACCCGCTTTCCCGCCCGAAGACGTGATCCGGCAGCCGCAGGAGCGTCGCCAGCACCGTGCAAGCCGCCCCATGGCAGAGCGCCAGCGGCGGCGCCGTCCGGAGCCGCCAGTCCTGAGCGAGCTCCACCACCCCCGCCGATGGTGTTTCGAGCCAGGCTTGAACGATCTGGAGAGAGCGGGAGGCCATCGGGAACGTTCAGCATTTGCCGCGCCGGAGCTTCGACAAGGCCGAAACGATTTTTCTCCTAGGGAATTTTCCGCAGAAGAAAATTTTCACACGATCGACATCCGAAATTCACCACCGAGGCACAGAGCCACGGAAAAATCGGCGATCCAATGTAGGGACGTCCCTTGGGACGCCCGGTTCGATTCCGCCGCCCGGACGGGCGTCCCAAGGGACGCCCCTACGTTAAGCGGATCGATCTCCGTGACTCCGTGCCTCTGTGGTGAAATTCCGGGGCTGTTGACAAAGCGCGTCGCGCTCGCGTCGTAGGAGCCGCGTGCCCAGCCGCGAAAAGATCCTCGTCGCCCTGTCCGGCGGAGTCGACAGCTCCGTCGCCGCCCTGCTGCTCAAGCAGCAGGGTTACGACGTCACGGGCGCGTACATGAAAAACTGGATCAACGAGGACAACATCATCGGGGATTGTCCGTGGCAGCAGGACATCGTCGACGCCCGCGCGGTCGCGGAACGGATCGGAATCGATTTCCACGTCGTCAACCTGATGCAGGATTATCGCGAGCGCGTCGTCGCCTACCTGCTCGACGGCTACGCGCGCGGGCTGACGCCCAATCCCGACGTGATGTGCAATCGCGAGGTGAAGTTCGGCGTGTTTCTCGCCTGGGCGCGCGACCATGGTTTCTCCGCTGTCGCAACGGGACACTACGCGCAAAGGATCGAAGGTAGGGACGGGCGGCCCGCCCGTCCGGGTGTCGCTTTCGATTCCGCACCCGCGGATGGAGACGGACGGGCGGGCCGCCCGTCCCTACCTTGTTTCGAGCTCCTCGAAGGCGCCGACAAGAACAAGGACCAGTCCTATTTCCTCGCGCTCCTGAACCAGGAGCAGATCCGCGCCGCGCGTTTTCCGATCGGGCATCTGGCGAAACCCGAGCTGCGCCGGATCGCCCGTGAAGCCGGGTTGGCCACGGCGGACAAGAAGGACAGCCAGGGCATCTGCTTCATCGGCGAGGTGAAAATGCAGGATTTCCTTCGGACCTACGTTCCGGATTCGCCCGGACCCATCGTGCGTGCGAGCGATGGCGTCGAGCTGGGCCGGCATCGCGGCCTGCATTTCTACACGCTCGGCCAGCGCCGCGGGATCGGCGTGCCGTCCAACACCGACCACGAAAACTACGTCGTCGTCGGCAAGCGCGCGTCCGACCGCGCGCTCCTCGTCGCCTTCGATCACCCGGATGCCCCGGGACTTTTCCAGCGCGAGGTGCGCGTGCACAATCTGAGCTGGACGGGCTTGCCGATCTCGCACTCCACCGCCCTCGAGGGCCGCGTGCGCTACCGTGATCCGCGCGTGCCGCTCGAGTTCATTCCCGAAGGCGGCGGAACCGCGCTTATCCGGTTCCACTCGCCGCAGCGCGCCCTGGCCAGCGGCCAGATCCTCGCACTCTACGACGGCGAGCGGCTCCTCGGCGGCGGAATCTACCTTTAGCCGTCGCTGTCCCAAGGTAGGGCGAACCGTCCCGGTGAGCCGCGGCTCGGCAGGGACGCCTCGCCCTACCTTTCGGCCACAGTTTTGTTTAATCCGCTCTAGGGCGCAGCGGCCTGGCGGATGATCGGCGCGCCTTCCGCGACCTTGAGGTCGAGGCCGGAAAGATCCGGATTCTCGACATTCGCAAGGACCAGGCCTCGCTGCGCGGTGAGGTGACAATTTTCGATGCTGATGCCCTGGATCGGGCTGCCTTTCAGGCCCAGCATTACACCGGCCGACTGCGCCGTCCCCGTGAAATTGATCAGTCGGATGTTGCGCGCCACGGTGAGCACCTTGGCTGGCGGAGCCAGCGGGGGCACCATCCGCCACTCGAGTTCGAAGCCGAACACCCGGGCCACGTTCGTCACCTCGATATCGCGAAAGACGATGTCCTCGACCACGCCGCCGCGACTCGGCTGCGACTTGAGCCGGGCGGCATTGCCCGAGCCGGTGAATTTGCAGCGCTGCACCAGCACGTGGCGGATCGAGCCGCTCACCTCCGAGCCCACGTCCACGCCGCCGCCCGAGCCGAAGACGCAATCGCTGACCGTGATGTTTTCCGACGGACGGTTCACACGCAGCCCATCGGCGTCCTTGCCCGCCTTGATCGAAATGTCGTCGTCGGTGCAGGCGATGTCGCAGCGTGCGATGTTCACATCCCGGCAGGAACAGACGTCGATGCCGTCGGAACTCGGGATATAACTGTCGATGTGGATATAGAGGTCCTCCGCGACCACGTTCCGGCAGTAGATGAAGACCACGCCCCACCGCGCCTGGTTCTTGAGATGAAATCCGGACGCGCGGACATTGGTGCAGTTTTGAAAGACGATGGCCCGCGGCGGCGAGAGCCGGCTGCCGCCACCACCCGGCAGCGGAATGCCCGCCGCGTTGATGGAAGGCAGATGAGCCGGGTCGGCGGCGAAATTGAGCGTGTCCACCGTCGGCAGCGGCCGCCCGTAGACTTCCTCCGGTTTCGGCGACGGTCCCGCGTCGGCCGCCACGGCCGGGGTGGCATCCGCCGGTGGCACCGGTCGCGCCGGCCGCGCCGTACCCGGGGCGCGAGGAACTGCGCCTCCTGACCAGGCGAGGCCGGAACCGTCGATCGTCCCCTCGCCGCTCACCACCACGTCGTTCATCCCGACAAAGTTCAAAAATCCGGACGTCCAATAGCGCTCAATGCCCTCCCAGCTCGTGTACACCGGCGGAAAATCCACCCGGTTCGTGGTGCTTTTCAGCACCGCGTCCTTCTGGAGTTCGAGATTCACGCCCGGCTTGAAGTAAAGCGCCCCGCTCAAAAATACGCCGGATGGAACGACAATCGTGCCGCCGCCGGTCGCGGCGCAGGCGTCGATCGCGCCTTGAATGGCCTTGGTGTTGACCGTGACGCCATCGCCGATCGCGCCATGCTCCGTGATCAGGGAGCGTGTGGCTGCGCGGTGACTGGAAATGCACGCCGCGGAAAAGACTGCGAAGCACAAGAGGAGAACCAAGGTCCGTCGGGGATGCATGAGACCAAAGCAG
>CALFNJ010000400.1 GCA_937902865.1 uncultured Opitutaceae bacterium | reverse complement strand
CGGTGCTGACCCATTTTTTCCAGCAATTTCTCCGCGGCTACCAGCAGGAGAACGTTTTCCAGCGTCACTGGCTGGATCAGATGCGGATCTTTTTCCGGATTCGTGACATGCAACTGTTTATCTTTTCCTGGAAAATTTGGGATGCGGCCAACCCAACGCCCTGGCAACAGCAGTTCCTGAAGGAGCGGGGCGCGCTGCTAGAGTCCGGCCAGCCATCGGTCGACCTGCACTGGGACGCATTCGCCCTCTAGCCAACTGCCCAGCCAAGGCTTGCATCGGCCGATTTTGCCCGGCCTGCTGACTCTTCCTGCCATGACTCCCGCCGCCGAAATCGCCCGCCGTCGCACCTTTGCGATCATCTCGCACCCGGATGCGGGCAAAACGACGTTGACGGAGAAATTCCTCCTTTACGGCAACGCCATTCACCGTGCGTGCGCGGGTATGTCTCGCAATAACCAGCGCGCCACGGCCTCCGACTGGATGGAGCTCGAAAAGCAGCGCGGCATTTCCATCAGCTCCACCGTCCTGCAGTTCGATTACACGGGCTATGCGGTCAACCTGCTCGACACGCCCGGCCACAAGGACTTTTCCGAGGACACCTATCGCGTCCTCACCGCCGTCGACGCCGCGCTCATGGTCATCGATGCCGCCAAGGGCGTCGAGACCCAGACCCGCAAGCTCTTCGAGGTCTGCCGCCGCCGCGGCGTGCCGATCTTCACGTTCATGAACAAGTGCGACCGGCCGACGCGCAACCCGCTCGACCTGCTCGACGAACTCGAAAGCGTCCTCGGCCTCCAGTCCTCACCCGTCATCTGGCCCCTCGGCAACGGTCCGCAGTTCAAAGGCGTCTTCGACCGCCGCACGCGCCAGGTGCATCTCTTCGAGCGCGTGCCCGGCGGAAAATTCCAGGCGCCCGTCAACGTCACCTCCCTCGACGACGCCGCCGTCCGCAGCAAACTCGACGACGATGTCTACGCCGCGGTCAAAGAGCAGCTCGAGATGCTCGACGGCGCGGGTCATCCATTCGACCTCAACGCCGTGCAACACGGCCAGCAGACACCCGTTTATTTCGGCTCCGCCGTGAATAATTTCGGCATCGAGCTGCTCTTGAACGGATTTCTCCAGGATTCAGTCCCGCCCGCCCCGCGCAAATCCGTCAGCGTTTCCGTCCCCGGCGCACCGCAACCGACGGTCGCGCGCGAGGTGCCGGTCGACGATCCGAAGTTCTCCGGCTTCATCTTCAAGATTCAGGCGAACATGGACGCCAAGCATCGCGACCGCATCGCGTTTCTCCGCGTCTGCTCCGGCAAATTCGAACGCGACATGGTCGTCACGCACCAGCGCACCGGCAAACAGGTCCGCCTCTCATCCTCGCACAAGCTCTTCGGTCGCGAACGCGAGACCGTCGACGTCGCCTGGCCGGGCGACGTCATCGGCCTCGTCGGCCACAGCGAATTCGGCATCGGCGACACGCTCAGCGAAGACCGCGGCATCTACTACGACGAGATCCCGCGCTTCCCCTCCGAGGTCTTCACCTACATCACGAACCCCAACAGCGGCGACGCGAAGAAATACCGCGCCGGCCTCGAGCAACTCCTGCAGGAAGGCGTCGTCCAATCCTTCAACGCGCGCAACGCCCCGCCCGGCGCCACGCTCCTCGCCGCCGTCGGCCCGCTGCAATTCGAAGTCGTGCAGTGGCGTCTCCAAAGCGAATACAACGCCGAGTCGCGCCTCACGCCCACGCCGTGGACGATCCTGCGCTGGCTCGAAGTCCCCGATGCCTTCCGCGGGCTCAAGGGCATCGATTTCTCCCGCTTCGTCGTCGCCACCGGCGTGAGCTTCGGCACCGACAAGTTC
>CALFNJ010000399.1 GCA_937902865.1 uncultured Opitutaceae bacterium | reverse complement strand
GGATCAGCACGTCCACCTGCAGCGCGCACTCGACCGGCCGAAACCCCTCGCAGATGCACCACCGATGCGGATACCTGCATCCTTCGCACCGTGGCAGCCCCTCGAACACGACACTTCTCGGCATGGGAATCAAACCGGCTCACCGGGAGTCACGAACAAAACGGGCCTCCAACGCCTTCCGCGTTGGACGAATTTCATTCCCGGAATTTCACCGCGGAGACACGGAGGCACAGAGATGGATTCCGGATTTGGCGCTTGGCCACTGGGATTTGTGATTTCTCCCGTCAGTCCTTCACCGCCACCACCGAGATCGCCTTGCCGTAGGGATTTTCCTCTTCCTGGCTCCGGATGGAGGTGAACCCAAAATGGCGCAGCGCCCCGACGATCTCGTCGCCTTTCATCCAGCAGCAGGAGGGTTGGACCCCGCCGCGGAATTTCCCGTAGTCGATGCCGTCGCCGTAATACTGCGGAAACAGCGTGTGGCGGAAGCCGCCGAATTCCGCATCGCGTGGCGGACCAAACTGAGGACGAAGCGCTGGCTGCTGCACGAACAGCGATTCGTGATGAAACACCGTCCAGAGAAATACCCGCCGGCAGCAGCGCGCCAGCAGCGCGAGCGTCTCCACCGGCTCGACCATGTGGTAGAGGAAGCCGCAGGCGAAACCGACGTCGAACGTCCGCTCCACCGAGCGCATGTAGCCAAGCGCATCACCCACGAGGAACCGGGCGCGGGTAATGTCGAGCACCTCGCGGGCGACGAGGCATTTCAGATAAGCGCGGGCGTTGGCCTCGACGGCGACGACCTCCCGCGCACCCAGCTTGTTCGCCAGCATGTAGGTGTGGCCGCCCTCGAGCGGTCCGAGTTCGAGCACGCTCTGGCCGGAAAATCCGTGCCCCGACAACTCCCGCAGCCGATCGTCGGCCCAGTTCAGCCGCGGATCCTCGAACAGCGGCACCGTGCCCGCCTGCACCGCCGGCCCGTCCGCCGGGAACTTCGACGCCCACTCGCCCGCAAACAGATCGATCGCGTTCTGTGCGGAAGGCGTGGTCAGCACAAAGGGGCGCTCGGTCTGGATCGTGGGCATGCGGCGCTCCGAGCCTGCGACCGACCCTCCTGAACGCTACTCAAAAATCGGAAACGGCGACCCGAAGCCACGCCGACACGTCTCCGCCCGAATTTGAACATTAACTCCCCGTGACCCGGCACCTTCGCGCAGCCTCGAACGCCGGCGGACCCCAAAGGGAAAACCCCGAAGACGTCAGGGAAAGACCCGAAGACGTCAGGTCTGGACTTTGGACAAGGCAGGCCGGAGAGAAGCGATCGT
>CALFNJ010000398.1 GCA_937902865.1 uncultured Opitutaceae bacterium | reverse complement strand
GTCAAAGACAGAGCCCGGAGGGTAGCGCGGCTTGAGGCCGGTGTTGGATCGAGGGTAGGGCGCGTTATCCTTAACTTAACGCGCCGTTGGACGCAGCTCACCGGGACGGTTCGCCCTACCGCAATTGCCATCGATCGAAATGGGGCGGCGACCTCCCGGTCGCCGAGGATCGAAAAACGCGACCGGGAGGTCGCGTCCTCATAACTGCCTCCAAAAATGGAAGACGGAGTTGAGTTAGCAGGTGGCCGTCGACCTCCGGGCGACGGTTCGGTTTGCGGGGTCGAACACCGTCGCCCGGAGGTCGACGGCCACCTTGAGTCGGGCGCGCGCGATCAATCGTAGAACATCGCCTCGTTGGTCTGGAAGAGCGCGTCGGCGAGCTTGGTCCAGGCGTCGAGCGGGGTGCGCTTGGGGAAGGCGGCAGCGCCGGGCTCGCCCTGAAAGAGATTTTTCCCGCGCAGGTTTTGCGCGGCGCGCTCCGACTGCTGCACCTGCCGCTGGGCGGCCTTGGCGCTGCTGGCGGTCAGGCGCTGCTCGTTGACGCCGACGACCGAATTGGTGGCCGGCGTGCTGCGCACGTAGCGCAGGCTGAGCGCGATTTCCTGGGCGGTGGGCGGTCGCTGGAAGACGGCGAGATAGAGTGAGGTGACGCGTTCCTCGGCCGTGCCGAACTCGAGGAACTCGGGACGCTGCGTGAGCTTGCGGGCGGTCTCGATCACGAGCGTGCCGTTCATCATGAAGAGCGATTGTTGCGGCACGATCGTCTGGTAGCGCCGGCCGGACGGGACGCTCGGGTTCGGGAAATCGAACTGGGTGAGAATCTCGGCGGGATTGGCGCGGTCGATGTAGCCGTAGAGCGCGCGGCGGGTGGCGAAGTCCGCGCTTTCGATCCGTACCGGCCGGCCGCCCATCGTCGGATCGAGCGTGCCGGCGATGGCGAGGAGCGAGTCATGCAACTGCTCGAAATCGAGCCGGCGAAGATTGTAGCGCCAGTGCAGGTGGTTGTCGGGATCGGTCTCGGCGTAGCGGGTGTTGTCGCCCGCGCTCTCCTGATAGGTGCTGCTGAGCACGATCATCCGCTGCAGGCTCTTCACGGACCAGCCGCCGGCGACAAAGCGCGAGGCGAGGTAGTCGAGCAGCTCCGGATGCGTCGGCGCCGACGACATGTTGCCGAGATCGTCCGGCGTGGAGACGAAGCCCTCGCCGAAATGCTGCTGCCAGAGCCGATTGACGAGCACGCGGGCGGTGAGCGGATTGGTCGGGCTGGCGATCGCCTCGGCCAGCTCGAGCCGGCCGCTGCCGGACCGGTACTCGGGCCGCTTCTTCGGATCGGGCGAAAGGATTTCCAGGAAACGGCGGGGGACGATGTCACCCTTGTTGGCGGGATCACCCCGGACGAGCACCGGATAATCGTGCGGGTTGCGGACGTCGAAGATCGCGTTGGCGCGCGCGGGCGCGGCGGAATGCGTCATCTCGAGGTCGCTGATCGCGCGCTCGGCGCGCTGGATCTGGGCGAGGAGTTCCTTGCGCTTGGCGGGATCGCGATCGCGGCTGCGGTTGAAGGCAACCAGATCCTGCTGGGCGTCCGCCGCCTTTTTCTTCAGGTCCGCCGCCTGGTTGAGATAGTCCGTGAGCTGCGGCGTTTTGGGCACGGGCCGCACGAACGGCTGGTCGGACACCACGGGGTTTTCGACGGTGTTGGCGAAGATGCCGTAGAGCGAATAGTAGTCCTTCTGCGGGATCGGATCGAACTTGTGGTCGTGGCAGCGCGCGCAGGAGACGGTCAGGCCGAGGAAGGCCTTCGTCGTCACGTCGATGCGGTCGTTGACGATATCGTCGACACGGCCCTCGAAGCGGTTGCCCAGCGTGAGGAAGCCCAGCGCGGCGCGCGAGCTGCCGTCCATCTTGGTGACGTCGGTCTTGGCCTTCTTCGCCGCTTCCTCGATCAGGCGGTCGGCGGCGAGCTGCTCGACAATGAACTGGTTGAAGGGCTTGTCCTGGTTGAACGCGTTGACGACGTAGTCGCGGTAGGTCCAGGCGTAGGGATAACGCGGATCGGCACGGGTGCCCCCTTTTTTCGGCGGGTCGCCCATCGTGTCGGCGTAACGCGCGACATCCAGCCAGTAGCGACCCCAGCGCTCGCCGTAGTGCGGCGACGCGAGCAGGCGGTCGACCACGGTGGCGTAGGCGCCAGGAGAATTGTCGGCGAGGAAAGCCTGGATCTCGGACTCGGTCGGCGGCAGGCCGATGAGATCGAACGTGACGCGCCGGATGAGCGTCCGCTTGTCGGCGGCCGGATTGGGCTGCATGCCGCTGGCCTCGAGCTTCTCGAGGATGAAGTTATCGACGGGCGTCTGGCACCAGGTCGCGTTCTGGACCGCGGGCACGGCGGGCTGCTTGACCGGCAGGAAGGACCAGTGCTGGCGGCCGACGCCGCCGTACGTGGCGGCGGAGCTGCCCTTGGCGGTGAGCGTGCGGGGATCGGGCGCGCCGCGGCGGACCCATTCGGTGAAATCGGCGACCTGCTGGTCGGTGAGCTTGTCACCCTTCGGCGGCATCTGCAGATCCGGATCGTTGTAGCGGATGGCCTGGATGAGGAGGCTATCGTCGGGCTTGCCGGGCACGATCACCGCGCCCGAATTGCCGCCGTGGGCCACGCCCTCCTGCGTGTCGAGCATAAGACCGCCCTTGAGCTTGTCGGCGTCGCGGCTGTGGCACTGGTAGCAGCGGTTGGCCAGCACCGGGCGAATCTTGTTCTCGAAAAACTGGAGATCGGCGGGTGAGGGGGCGGCGGGAACCGGAACAGGGGCGGACGCGGCGTGAGCGGTCGTGATGGCAGCGCCGAGGGCGAAAAGAGCAGTGGTTGCGAATCGGAGCCGCATGGCGCTGACAATCGAGGGCGAGGCGGATGGTGCGGATTGAAATGGGGCGGCGACCTCCCGGCCGCCGAGGATCGCGCCGCTCGAAGAACGCGACCGGGAGGTCGCGTCCCCATCGGAGATATCCCCACAGGAAATCACGCGCTCGATCGTGCTCATGCGAGGATGGGGCGCACGACATTGCCGGCCACATCGGTCAGCCGGAAATCGCGGCCGTTGAAACGATAGGTGAGCTTCGTGTGATCGAAGCCGAGGCACTGCAGGATGGTGGCGTGCAGGTCGTGCACGTGGACCTTGTCTTTGATGGCCTCAGCGCCGAATTCATCGGTTTCGCCGTGGACGATGCCGCCCTTCACGCCGCCGCCGGCCATCCAGGTGGTGAATGCGCGATTGTTGTGATCGCGGCCGGGCGTCTCGGTATTGCGGCTGTCCTTGGTCGCCTTGCGGCCGAATTCGCCGCCCCAGATCACGAGCGTGGAATCGAGCAGCCCGCGCTGCTTGAGATCGGCGAGGAGCGCGGCGAGCGGCTTGTCGATCTCGTTCGCTTTTTGCGTGATGCGGTTCTGCAGGTCCTCGTGATGATCCCAGCCATCGTGCCAGGTCTGCACGAAGCGCACGCCGCGCTCGACGAGGCGGCGGGCGATGAGGAGCTGCTTGCCCTGCGCGCTGTTGCCGTAGGCGGCGCGGACGGACTCGGGCTCCTTGGTGATGTCGAAGACGTCGGTGGCCTCAGCCTGCATGCGGAAGGCGAGCTCGTAGGACTTGAGCCGCGTCGCGAGCGCGGCCTCGTTGGCGAGATGGCGCGCCTGCAGC
>CALFNJ010000397.1 GCA_937902865.1 uncultured Opitutaceae bacterium | reverse complement strand
GAAGGGCGGAGGGCGGAGGGCGGGGGACGGGAGGTAACGTTCAACGTTCAACGTTCAACATTGAACGTTCAAAGTCGGAGGGCGGACGTGGGAGGATGGAGGGAGGGGTAGAGCGGGTATTTGACCCGCTGGATCTTGATTTCGCAAGGTAGGGACGGGCGGCCCGCCCGTCCGGGATTGGGGGATCGAATGGTTCCTGGGTGGCCGTCGACCTCCGGGCGACGGTTTGGGGGTATGCCGCGCGCAAGACCGCCGCCCGGAGGTCGGCGGCCACCTTCGGAGCGCTCTTTCGGAGCGGTTCTTTCGGGGTGGTTTTGGGGTAGGGCGAACCGTCTCGGTGAGCCGCGGCTCGGCGGGGACGCCTCGCCCTACGGCGCGAGCTCAGCGGCCTCACGGCCGCTGCTGGGTTTCGGAAAGAGGCTCGAGGGTAGGGGCGGGCGGCCCGCCCGTCCGGGATTGGGGGATCGAGGATGGGTGAGGTGGCCGTCGACCTCCGGGCGACGGTTCAGGGGGTATGCCGCGCGCAACACCGCCGCCCGGAGGTCGGCGGCCACCTTCGGAGCGCTCTTTCGGAGCGGTTCTGGGGGTAGGGCGAACCGTCCCGGTGAGCCGCGGCTCGGCGGGGACGCCTCGCCCTACCTTTGGGTGGGAGCCCAGCGGGCTCACGGCCGCTGCTACTTTCGGAGCGGTTCTGAGGGCGGAAGGACGCGACCGGGAGGGTCGCGTACCCAGTCGGGACTCAGCGGCGAGGCTGGATCCAAGATGGCGGGTTACGCTACTCCGGCGGCAGAGGCCTATCTCCCGAGATCGGTCTCCTGGAAGCGGCGTGCCAGGCGCGGAGCGTCGCGGAGTCCATCTCGGTGCCGTTGGCCCAGAGGAGGGCGCCGGCGCCGGGGGTCGAGGCGGACGGTGGCGAAGAGATCTTTTTCCCGCAGGGGCGCGAGGGAGCGGCCGATCAGGCGCGGGAGAAAGTTGAGGTGGAAGCTGCGGTCATCGTTGAAATGCAACCGCAGTGTGTAGTCGCCGATTTGTTCGAATCCTGTGAGCTGGGCCGTGGACCTGGAGTAGGGGTAGGGATAAAATTGGGGTTGGGGTAAGAACAAGGAAGCGAGGAGTCGAGAGGGGTAATTCTGGACGCGGACAAAACGAACAAACTAACAAACAACGCCCTCTGGAACGCGCGGGAGCCGAGATGATCTTTCGGGAATTTTCGATTTTGGCTTCTCGATTTTCGATTTCGGACCCGGAAGGTCTCGCGCTGAGGCGCAGAAACACAGAGGTCGAGCGGGATCGGGGCCGGATCGAGGTAGGGGCGTTCTTTACGGACGCCCGGGATTGGCGGATGGGGAGGGTAGGGACGCGCGGCCCGCGGGTCCGGGTTTGAGGATCGAAAGTAGGCCGGGATTAGTTCCGGTGCCGGCAGATTGGCCGCGAGAAGACGCAGATTTCGCAAAAAATGGACGAGCTCGGCAGATCATTTTTTGCGGGTTCTGCGCCTTTTTGTGGCCAACCGGTCGTGGGTTTGAGGATCGAGGGTTGGCGGCGGCTTGTTTCCCGATGCAGTGTTATAAGATTGGCGGAGCCAAAGCGGACGGGCAGGGCCGCCCGTCCCTACCTTCGATCGTTAATGGACGCGTGGGTCCGCGGTTGGCGACGCGAACGGGCGTCCCAAGGGACGCCCCTACATGGACGGGCGGGCCGTCCGTCGCTACCTCGCAGCCAACAAACGTGGGCGTCCGCAAGGAACGCCCCTACATCGGAGGATTGCGTCCGTTCCTGATTTCCTGAGTTCCAGATAACTTATCGTATCCCGATCCCGGGGCGCAAAAAAAGCCGGTCTTGCGACCGGCTTGGAATTTTTGGGTGAGCTTGGGGGCTCAGGCTTCGTAGGCGCCGAGCTGCTTGTCGACGCGCTCCTTCTGGAGCGTGACGAAGGCCGGGAGGCCGGTGTCGTAGGGGACAGCGACCTCGCCCTGGATGAGGGGCTGGGCGTAGCGGAGGAACTGGAAGTTCATGCTGACGCCGTCCTCGTTGATCCACTCGCGGGGCAGCTTCTTCACCGTGTTGGCGATTTCGCCGAGCGGGGAGAGGCCGGTCTCGCAGGTGTAGTGCTCGGCTTCGCCGCGGAGCAGCGTGACCATCTTGTCGGTCTCGCCGTTGATCGCGGCCTTCACGGCGGCCTGGCCGGCGAGGAAGGCCTCGTCGTTGTCTGCCTTGGAGGAGCAGTGGGCCGCGGCGCGCTGGGCGATGCCGAGGCTGGCGACGCGGGTCTTCACGCCGGGGGCGTGCGTCTCGAGAATCTCGCGGAGGTATTCGCCCACGCCGCCGAGGCGGGCATGGCCGAAGGCGTCGGTGGTGGCGTCAGCGGTGACGTAGTTGCCATCGGCATCGACGAGGCCCTCGCCGACGACGACCGAGCAGAACTTCTCGCGGGCGAGCACGCGCTTCACATCCGCGGCGAACTTCTCCGGGTTGAACGCGATCTCGGGCAGAAGGATGATGTGCGGCGGATCGTGCGGGTGGTCGCGGCGCTTGGCGAGCGAGGCACCGGCGGCGATCCAGCCGGCGCTGCGGCCCATGACCTCGAGGATCTGGACGAGGTCGCCCTGGCCCATGCTGGCGTTGTCGCAGGAAAGTTCGCGGACCGTCGTGGCGACGTGCTTGATCACGCTGCCGTAGCCGGGGCAGTGGTCGGTGTTGGGCAGGTCGTTGTCGATCGTCTTCGGGATGCCGATGACGCGCAGCTCATAGCCCTGGGCCTGCGCGAGCTTGGAGATCTTGTCGGCGGTGTCCTGGGAGTCGTTGCCCCCGATGTAGAAGAAATAGCGGATGTTGTGCGCCTTGAAGACCTCGATGACGCGATCGAAGTCGGCCTGCTTCTTGAGCTTGTAGCGGCAGGTGCCGAGGGCGGCGCCGGGGGTGTGGCGGAGGCCGCGGATGGCCTGCTGGGACTCGGCGGCGAGATCGATCAGGTCCTCGTGGAGGATGCCGAGCACGCCGTTCAACGAACCGTAGATTTCCTCAATGCACTCATGGTTGAGGGCTTCGGCGATCACGCCGGCAACGCTGGCATTGATAACGGACGTGGGGCCACCGGATTGACCCACCAAAATGTTTCCTACGAGTTCAGCCATGACAGAGATAGGTTAGAAATGAAACGAAACGGTTCGAAACAACGTGAACGGGCAAGAAAGCGGAGCGCTCGCAGTGGATGCAAACTCTAATTTCCTCGGATCGCGCGGGATCGTCAGCAGCGATGCGGAACCGAGCGGAAAAGCGGTGGAGTTG
>CALFNJ010000396.1 GCA_937902865.1 uncultured Opitutaceae bacterium | reverse complement strand
GCGCAATCCGGCGGCTTCATCGGCTGGCTGAAGAATCTCCTCGGTCTCGGCGCTCCCGCCGAATCGTCCTCCTCCGGCTCGTCCCAGGGCCAGCGGCACGACTCCGACCGCGACGGCCAGGGCCGTCACCGCCGCCGCCATCGCGGTGGCCGTGGACGCGGCGGCTTCTCCGGCGGCGAATCGCGCGGTCCGCGCGAGGGCGGCCAGGGCCGTTCCGAAGGCGGCCAGCCTCGCCCCGAGGGCGAAGGCCGCGGCGATCGTCCCGAGGGTGGCGAGGGCTTCCGTCGTCGTCGTCATCGCGGCGGCCGCGGACGCAACCGCGGCGGCTACGGCGGCGGCGGTGGTGGTGGCGATCCCCGCCCCGAGGGCACGCAGGGCGGCGGCGCCATCTGAGCCGCTCGCGCCTTAAAACCTTGCCAAGGCGCGCCGCAACGCGCGCATTTCAAAGGCGTCCGCATTCCGCGGACGCCTTTTTTGCGCCCCGCGCGCAGCAGTCCGTCGCCGCTCCCGCGAAGACGGCCGGCTCCGGTCCCAGTTTCCTTCTCCGTCCCTCTCTTTTCCCTCTGTCATGGCCGACCTCATCGTCAACGGCGGCAAGCCGCTCTCGGGCACCGTCGTCCCTTCCGGCAACAAGAACTCCATCCTGCCGATCTTCTGCGCGACGCTCCTGACCGATGAGACGGTCACGCTCCGCAACGTCCCTGCCATCACCGATCTCGACAAGCTCGTCGCGTTTTTCCGCTCCCAGGGCTCCCGCATCGACTGGAACCAGGAAACGGGCGAGATGCGCGTCGATCACTCGACGTTCAAGAACACGCTCGTGAACGACGAGCTGCCGCAGGACATGCGCTCCACCGTCCTGCTCTACCCCGCCCTGCTGCGGCGCATGGGCCGGATCAGCATTCATTCCAACGCCCAAGGTTGCTCCCTCGGCGTGCGCGAGATCGATCCCCACCTCGAGGTGCTCCGCGCGCTCGGCGCCACGGTCAGCGAGGGCGAGCCGCTCGTCATTGCCCTCCCGCGCGGTTTCCAGGGCGCCCGTCACTGGCTCGACTACATGTCGGTCACCGTGACCGAGAATTTCGCGATGGCCGCCTCCCTCGCCTCGGGCACGTCCACGCTGATCAACGCGGCGAGCGAGCCGCACGTGCAGGATCTCTGCGCCGCGCTCGTCGCGATGGGCGCCTCGATCGAGGGCCTCGGCACGAGCATGCTCAAGATCACGGGCGTCTCCAAACTCCACGGCGCCACGATCACGATCAACACGGACTATCACGAGATCGTCACGTTCCTCGCCCTCGGTGCGATCACCGGTGGCGAGGTCCGCGTGCAGAAGTCGCTCCCGCATCACTTCGATCTCATCACCCGCTCCTTCCGCAAGCTCGGGGTCGTGATCGAGCACGAGGGCGATACGGCGATCGTCCGTCGCCAGCAGCGCCTGCGCGTGGAGGAGCCGTTCACCACCAATCTCCTCGCCAAGATCGAGGCCGCGCCCTGGCCGTATTTTTCGGTCGACCTGCTGCCGCTGATGATCGCCCTGAGCACCCGTGCCGAGGGCACGATTCATTTCTGGAACAAGGTTTACGAAAACGGCTTCGCCTGGATGCCCGAGCTCGCGAAGTTCGGCGCGCACGTGGTGGTGAGCGACCCGCACCGCATCGTCGTCTTCGGCAACCGACCGCTGCGTCCGGCGGTCGTCGTCTCGCCTTACGTCATCCGCGCCGCCGTCGCCCTCACCATGGTCGCCGCCGCCATCCCCGGCCGCAGTGTCGTCCGCAACGCCGAGATCATCAAACGCGCCCACCCGCGTTTCGTCGAAAACCTGCGGAGTTTGGGGGCGGAGCTGGAGTGGAAATGAGCGGAATTTTCGATTTTCGATTCTCGATTTTCGATTTTCGATTTCGGAGCGCGGACTACGAATTGCGGTTTGGCGGGCCGCCCAGACGGAATTACGAAGCGCCAACGTCCGCGACTTTCGAATTCCGTTCGCTTTCCCGGGCTTCTCAATTTTCGCTCCTGGTCAACGGATCGCGGTGCTTTCCGCACCTGATCCCACTCTGTCGCCGTGCCAGAATCGAAAATCGATAATCGAAAATCGAAAATTCCGTCGCCCTCCGCGGCGACGGGCCTCGGTTTCATCACCAGCGCCCTCGCCACTCCCGTCACCGCGGCTGAGGCCGCACTGCGGCCGCTGTCGTTCGCGGATTTCACCGGGCAACCGAAGACGATCGAGCGCCTGCAGGTTATGGTCGGCGCAGCCAAGAAACGCGGCGAGGCGCTGAACCACATCCTGTTCTCGGGTCCGCCCGGGCTGGGCAAGACCACCCTCGCGTTCATCCTCGGCCATGAGCTCGGGAAAAATGTCCGCGTGACTTCCGGGCCGGTCATCGAGAAGGCCGGCGATCTCGCCGGGCTGCTCACGAGTCTCGAGGAGGGCGACATCCTGTTCATCGACGAGATCCACCGCATACCGAAGACGGTCGAGGAATACCTCTACTCCGCGATGGAGGACTTCCGGCTCGATATCATGATCGACCAGGGCCCCAACGCCCGCAGCGTCCGCCTCTCGATCCCGCGCTTCACACTCGTCGGCGCCACCACGCGCAGCGGCCTGCTCACTGCGCCGCTCCGCTCGCGCTTCACGCTCCAGACGCGCCTCGATTACTACGATCACGCCACGCTCGAGGAAATCGTCCGCCGCAGCTGCGGACTGCTCCAGGTCGTGATCGATGCCGGCGGCGCCCAGGAGATCGCCACCCGCGCCCGCGGCACACCGCGCGTCGCCAACAATCTCATCAATTTCGTCCGCGACTACGCCCAGGAGCGCGCCGGCGGGAAGATCACGCGCGCCGTCGCCGCCGCCGCGCTCGAGTTGCTCGAGATCGATGCCGCCGGGCTCGACGAGATGGACAAGCGCATGATCCGCGTCATGGCCGAGAACTACCGCGGCGGTCCCGTCGGCATGAGCACCATCGCCGTCGCCGTCGGCGAGGAAGCCGAAACGTTGGAGGAGGTTCACGAGCCGTTCCTCATCCAGGAAGGCTATCTTCAGCGGACGCGTGAGGGTCGGATTCTCACCGCAAAGGGATACACCGCCGTCGGATTAAAACCCGTCCAAGGCAATCAGCAGACTCTGTTGTAAGACGCCTGCGTGCTTCGATAAGCTAGGATTCACAAGCTGCCGCGAAGGACGCCGAATACACGACATTCAACGGTTTTTGTGCTGTCTCTGAGGATTGGGTTTGTTTGAACCAGCCTCTCCTCTGCAGTGAGGCGGATCGATTATCCG
>CALFNJ010000395.1 GCA_937902865.1 uncultured Opitutaceae bacterium | reverse complement strand
ATGTTTTTCCAGCCGGGCTACGCGCAGTGGTATTCATTCTGCCACGGATCGGGCGCCACCTTGCCCGCCGCCGTGTCGATGTAGCGGCGGCGCCAGCCGGTCTTGCCGGCCGGAGCGGTGATCAAGGCCTGCAGGCCTTCCTGCGTGGACGGAAAATCACCGACGTCGATCTGATAGGCGGCGAGCGAGGATTTCATGCTCTGCTGCACGAACATCCGTGCGACGTTCTCCTTCGAGCTGCTGAAGATGCCCTGGATGTTCCCCACCGCGATTCCCACCAGCAGCGCCATGATGCCGATCACGACGAGGATTTCCATCAGGGTGAAACCCGCCTCGGCGGAGCGCAGCGCGCGCGTCACGGACCGGCGGGAAGAGAGCGAAGACTGGGGAAGAGAACGCATGGAGGTGAAAGATAAGGGATAAGCTGCCCGTGTCGAGACGCCGGCGGCTCACAAAAAGTTGCAATCACCTCTCCCTCGAAGGCGGCCGCAAAAATTGGGACTAAACAGAGACCTCCTTGTTCCGCCAGGAAGGTAGGGACGGGCGGCCCTGCCCGTCCGGTTGCGCTCCGCCCACCTCAAACCGTCAATCCGCGGAATTCACCACAGAGCCACCGAGACGCGGAGTTCGATCGGAAGCAGGCGGCAATAATGTCTCTGCGCTTCCACAGCTCTGCGTGAGAATTCGGGATTCCGAGGTTTGATCCCTTCTCCGTGACATCCGGGTGATTTTTCCCGCCGATAAAAGTCAGGCATTGGCAAGTGCATCGTGGCCAACAATACCTGCAGGACTTCCAGTCCCCTATGAACGTCCGCCGACTCCTTGTTCTTCCTCTCTTCCCGATTCTGCTGCTCGTCGCCTCTCCTTCCTCCGCCACTGCCGCGGGAGCGCCGACGCCCTCGCCCGCCGAGATTCAGCGCCTCACCACACGCGCGCAGGCCGGAGATGCGCAGGCGCAATTCGAGCTCGGTCAGGCCTATTCCTCGGGCGACGGCGTCGAGCGCAACGACGTCACCGCGATGAGCTGGTTTCGCAAAGCCGCCGACCAGCATCACGCCGAAGCGTGGAAACGGACCGGCGATCTTTTCATCCGCGGCGACGGGATCGATTACGACATGGACAAGGCGGTGACCGCTTATCGCACCGCCTCGTCACTTGGTTCGAGCGAGGCCAACATCGAGCTCGCCGAGCTGTTCCTTCACAGCCAAGGCGGCGGCAAGATCGCGGACGGCCTCCGTCTGCTTCGCGACGCCGCGGGCCGCAACGATCTCGCCGCCCAGGATCTCCTTGGGACGCTGCTGCGCTACGGCGACGACGGCTACGAGCCTGACAAGGCCGAGGCGATCCGCTGGCTGCTCCGCGCCGCGGCCCAAAACGATTTTGCCGCGATGAACCAGCTCGCCGCCATCTACATGGATCCGGGCCCGACCCGCGACGAAGCCGCCGCCAGGAAATGGAAACAGGCTGCCCTCGACCGTCGCGCGCAACTGGCCGCCGCAAGCGCCGCTCCCGCGTCTGCCAGCAAACCCGCCGCCGTGGCACCCACGACGACAGCCGCACCTGTTGCCGCCTCGATCCCGACCCGGACGGCCAGCCCGGCACCCGCGCGCGCCCCCGTGGCGCTGGCGGCAACTGCTCCTGCTCTCGCGCCAGCCCCCGCGAAAAAACCCGCGCTCATTCCGGAAAAGATCGGCGATGCCTGGGGTTTTATCGACGCCGCGGGCAAGGTCATCGTGGCGCCGAAATACGAGGCGATCTTCGAGTTCAAGGACGGCTTCTGGCGCGTCGCGATGGAGAATTTCCGCGGCGGCTTCGTCAACGACCAGGGCCAGGAGATCTGTCCGCTGCGTTACTCGATCGTCGCGCCGTTCGCCGAGGGGCTGTCGTCGGTGCACCTCGGCGACATCGCGACCGGCAAATGGGGTTATCTCGACACGACCGGTCGCGAGGTCATTCCGCCGACCTATGACGAGGCCTACAGTTTCCAGGATGGCCTCGGTTGCGTGACCAAGGACAAACTCTCCGGCTATATCGACAAGACCGGCCGGGTCGTCATCCCCCTCCAATACCAGGAGGCACACCCGTTCTCGCACGGCGTCGCCCCCGTGAAGAAGGACAACCGCTGGCAGCTCATCGACCACACCGGCCGCACGATCGCGCTGCTCGACGCGAAATACAGCCTGGTCTACGCGTTCTCGGAAGGCCTGGCGCCGGCGGCGATCGGCACCGACCAATACGGCAGCGGCGGCAAATGGGGCTACATCGACGAAACCGGCCGCGAGGTCCTGCCGCTGAAATACCTCGCGGCGGACGATTTCCACCAAGGCCTGGCCCGCGTGCAGACCAAGGACGATCCGGTCCACTGGGACTTCATCGACCAGACCGGCCGCGCAGTGATCACCGACTACGGCATCATGTTCGGATTTTCCGAGGGCCTCGCGAGGGTGCAGAAGAACGACAAATGGGGCTTCATCGACCGCAGCGGCAAACTCGTGATTCCGATCCGCTACGACTCCGCCGCCGACTTCGCCGCGGGCGCGGCGGAGGTCTCGATCGAAAACGACATCTTCTTCATCGATCCGAGCGGTCGTCGTCTCGACGGCAAAGCCCAGGTGTTCGCCGATCCCGCGAAAGACGGCACCGACGAATTCGTGCGCGGCCAAGCCGCCGCGGAGGCCGGCAATTTCTCTGCCGCCTTCGCGGCCTATCAACAGGCCGCGGCCAAAGGCAAAATCGACGCCATGGAAGCCCTCGGCGAACTCTATGAAAACGGCCAGGGCACGCCGAAGGACCGTGCCAAGGCGATCGAGTGGTACGCGCTGGCCGGCGAGCACGGCGACGGCATCTCCGCCGCGCGCGCTGCGACCCTCCGTACGCTTCCGCCGGAGAAACCCCAGACCCCGGCCGAGCAGATCGCCGCGCTGCAGCCTCTCGCCGCCTCCGGCAACGCCGACGCGCAACTCCGCCTCGCCCTCCTGCTCGGTCCGACCGACAAGACCGCTGCCATCGGCTGGCTGCAGAAGTCCGCCACCGGCGGCAACCTGGAGGCCAAGCTCCGTTACGCCTTCATGCTCGTCCAGGGCAAGGAGGTCCCCGGCGATGCCGCGCAGGGCTACAAGCTCCTCGGCGAAGCCGCCGACGCCGGCCTGGGCCTCGCCCAGTTCGAGTACGGCCGTGTGCTCGTCGTCGGCAATCCCGCCGTCCCCGCCAATCCCGCCCGCGGCATCACTTACCTCCAGAAAGCCGTGACCCAGAAAGTTCCCGAAGCCGCCGCGCTCGTAGATTTCGC
>CALFNJ010000394.1 GCA_937902865.1 uncultured Opitutaceae bacterium | reverse complement strand
ACACGCGGTCCCGACACGACGCGCGGCCGAGCGGCCGAGCTTGGGCAGAGCGACGCGCGGCCACTCGGTCGAAAGCCGGGTCCGGACGATCGCCGGTGCCGCGGTCGGGTCGCCGGCCTTGAGCGCCACATTCTGACCGGCCAGGGCCATCGGATGACCGGCGAGGCGAACGTTGCGCACCAGCCAGGGGCTCACCACGACGAGAAAGGCCACTGCGATGAGCGCCGCCGCAACCCAGCGCGCCCCACCACGGAACCGCCAAAGTGCATAGCCCAGCGCGACCAGCACCAGTGCCCCGGCGGAATATTCGGAGAGAAAGAGCAGCCCGCAGACAACTCCCAGGGCGGCGACCAGACCCTTTGGAATGGTCTCACCCTCCCCCGCCGTCTGCTCCACTCGGAGCCAGAGCCAAAAAGCTCCGAGGACGAGCACCATCATCAGCGCAACGCCGTTGACCGCCACGACCTCGTGCCACGCCGAAACCGACACCAGGAGCGCGAGCATCGCCAGCCAACCCACGCGCGGCGCGAAGAGTCGTCGGCCCAGATCATAAGTCAGCCAGGCTGCGCCCCAGAACAGGATCAGGTTGAGACCGAGCAGGAAATAATCGCCGCGAAATCCGTCGGGCGGCACCGGCGCCTGGGTGAACAGGCTGTCGCGAACTCCGGCGGGAAGCAGTTTGAGGCCGCCGGCGACCACCAGTGCGTAGAGCGGCGCCTGCGACAATTCCGGGTAGACCTTCTGCGGATCGAAATGCTGGCCACGCTGCGCGAGCAGCGCCGCGGTCTGTGGATAATTGACCAGCGTGGTAAATCCCTGACCCGAGGCCAGCTGCCGGCCGAGGTCGGCCTGAAGCAGCGTTGCCTCGGTGAGCGGACCATGAAACTGCGTCCAGGCCACGCGCAGCGACAGCACGAGTCCGACGAACAGCACGGCCGCGAGCCGGATCCATTTCGCGCCCTCCCCGACCTCGAGCCAGTGAATCAGCTCCTGTGCCGTGCGGGGGCGGCTCATCGGTCCGTCACGTCGAGCTCCGGCCACTCCGCGATCTTGCGGTGCAGGGTGCGGCGGCTGATGCCCATCAGGGCGGCGGCCTTGGTGCGATTGCCCCGGGCCTTGATCAGCGCCTCGCGGAGCAGGCGTTTTTCATTCTCCTCGACGGAAAGCGGATTCGCGAGCGCCGCGGTCGCGGCGTTTCCGGCCGAACCGGCCGCCGGCGCGCCGCCGCGGAATTTCGGATCACGGTCGAACTCGCTCAGGCTGCCGCCGCGGCGCAGCACGACCGCATTCTCGCAGAAATTGCGCAGTTCCCGGATGTTGCCCGGCCAGGCGTAAGTCTGGAGCGTCGCGAGCGCGCCCGGCTCGAGCGTGAGCGCCGGCAGGCCGTTCTCCTCCGAGAAATGCTTGAGGTAATGCGCCAGCAGCAGCGGGACGTCCTCCGTCCGCTCCCGCAGCGGGGGCAGGACGATGCGGACGACGTTCAGCCGGAAAAAGAGGTCCTCGCGGAATTTCCCGTCGCGCACAAGCTGCTCGAGATTCCGGTTCGTCGCCGCCACGAGCCGCACATCGAGATCGATCGGCTTCGAGCCGCCCACGCGCTCGATCGTCTTGGTCTCGAGAAACCGCAGCAGCTTGACCTGCGTGGAGGCCGAGATCTCTCCGATCTCATCCAGGAACAGCGTGCCGCCGTCCGCCGCCTCGAAGCGGCCGATGCGGCGCTCCGTCGCGCCGGTGAACGCGCCGCGCTCATGGCCGAAGATTTCGCTCTCGAGCAGGTTTTCCGACAGCGCCGCGCAGTGCACCGCGATGAACGGCGCGCGCGCCCGCGGGCTCGACTGATGCACGGCCTGCGCGACCAGCTCCTTGCCGGTGCCGGATTCGCCCTCGATCAGGACCGTCGCCCGCGACGGCGCGACCAGCTTCACGCGATCGAGCACGTCCTTGAGCTTCGGCGAGTTGCCGAGGATACCCTCGAAGTTGAACTTGTCGTCCAGCCGCTCGTGCAGCTGCTTCACCTCGACCTCGAGCGTCTTGGTCTTCAGCGCACGCTGGATCAGCACCTCGAGCCGCTCGATGTTGACCGGCTTGGTGAGAAAATCGACCGCGCCGCGCTTCATCGCCTCAACGGCCGTCTCGACGTTGCCGTAGGCGGTCATCATCAGCACCGCCGGTTTGTTCGGCAGCGTCAGGGCCTTGTCGATGACCTTGAGGCCGGATTTTCCCGGCATGCGCAGGTCGGTGAGAATGACATCGAACTCCTGCGCCTCCATCAGGTTGAAGGCTTCGTCGGCGCTGCCAGCCACGCTCACGTCGTAATTGTCCGCCAAGGCCTGCTGCAGACCTTCGCGGGTGTGCTTCTCGTCATCGACGATCAGAACGCTCGGCACCATGCCGGCCATTCACGCGACGGCACGCGCGATGGTCAAGCCGTGGGAATCAGGTACTCATCAACAATGAATCCACCCAATCTTTCACCACAGAGGCACGGAGCCACAGAGCTCCGAATCCATTAAACCAAGGTAGATTCCTCAGCCGATCACGGTTCGATCGAAAGCGACTTACCAGGCCTCGGACGAGTTTCCTATCTCTGCGTCTCTGTGCCTCTGTGGTGAACCGGATTGAAAGTCCGGAGCCCAAGGACCTCCGCCGACCTTACGGCTTCGCCACGGAGGCGGGAGCCGGAGCGAGCTTCTGGAAATCCTGCGCGAGGCCGCTGAGGCGGAAGCTCGTGGGCGGGATCGAATCGACGAGATCGAGGAACTTCGCGCGGTACTCCGTCAGGAGCCGCCGGACCTGCACCTGCTGCGCGGCGTCGAGCTTGTGGTATTCGATCAGGCGTTTCAATTTTTCGGAAACGGTCACCTTCGCGAGCAGGATGCCGAGCGGCTGGCGGATGCCGCGCTCGATTTCCTCGTTGGTCAGTTGCGACGGGTCCTTTTGCACAGGGGCAGCCTTGTCGGCGTGCCCCTGACGGCGTTTGGCCCACACCTCACGCTGGGGATCGGTGAGAATCGCGCTCAAGTCGCGGTCGAAGCAGGCATCAAGCTCATCCATCCGCGCGTGGTACATCGCAATCTGCGGAGCAAGCTGGGAGATGTCGGCGATCATCTGGGCCCGCCTCTCGGCGAGCTTCTTCTCGTCGACCGGCGCGGGTGTGGCGGCGGCGGTCGCGGTCGGAGCGAACTCGGCGCCCAGCGCCACGGGAGGCGGCGGGAGCGGACGCTTGCTCTCCGTCCAGACACGCGCAGCGAAACCGGATGCGAACACCAGGACGGTGAGGACAGCAACTAGCAGGCGCTGCGTCATTTATTGGGTGTCCAGATAAAGCTCCTGCGATTCCATCGCAAGGCGCTGCCAGTCGGCAAGGCTCCGCGCGTCCTGCTGGCGGAGCGAGCGATCGTGCATGTAGACTACCGCACCCAGGCACACCGCGACGGTCGCGGCGCTGAGGGCGAACTGGCTGAAGAAGGAAGGGATGTCGGCCGCGGCCCGCACAGCGCGCAGCACGCGATCGGCGAAGCCGCCGCGAAGGCGGCTCGAAGCATGCGTCTCGAGCGCGGCCCAGGCCTGCGCATCGATCGGGCGCGTCGCCCGCAGCACGCGGGTGGCAAAGCCGGTCCGCAGGTGGGCGGCGGCATGTTCCTCAAGCTGTTTCCAGGCGTCGGTTTCAGGTTTCATGGTGTGGCTGGTAGTATTCCCGCAAACGTTCACGCGCGCGATGCAAACGCGCCTTGATCACCACCACGCTCGTGCCGGTGATCTTCGCCATCTCGGCCTGGCTGCGGCCTTCCTGCGCCAGCGCGAGCAAGGCCCGGTCGGCCGGACGCAGGCGCGACAGCGCGTGACGCAGCGCGTCGAGCTCCTCCGTGTCCACCGCGCCGGGCGGTTCCGGAATGTCCGTGTGCTCCGCCGCGAAGGGCGTGAAAATCCGCCGCAGCCGCTGGCGCCGCAGGTGATCGATGCAGGCGTTGCGCGCGAGCCGGAAGAGCCAGGCCTCGAACTGCGCCGGATCGTGCAATCGATCCAAACCCCGCACCATCTTGATGAAGACTGTCTGCGCCAGATCCTCGATCGCATCGCTCCGGCCCACAATCGCGTAGATAAAACCCGCCACCCGCCGCTGATAGTTCAGAATCAGCGCGCGCTGGGCCGGTTCCTCGCTCTTCTGCGCCCGGCGAACCAGGTCCGCCAAAGGCTCGGGCGTTGAGGATGTATCCATGCGTGTGCATTGCTGGGCGGCCTGACGTAGAATAAGCCCCGTAGTTGCAGGGTTTATGCTAGCCGCATCGCAACTTTCCATCAGACAATGGGGTCAGACACGCACTCATGACTCAAGATCGTTTCTCCAGCTCACGTTCTTCATTCACCACTCTGGCCGCGGCCGCGTTTTTTTTGATCGCCAGCCTGTTCGTCGCCGGCTGCGGCAGCGGTCCGCGCGGCCCCGGTCCTTCCCTCGCCGCCGCTTCCGCGCCGCGTCCCGTGGCGATGCAGGGCGAAGCCAAATTCTTTGACGGCCAGCTCGTCGCGACGATCTCGATCAGCCGCGGTTTCGAACGCGGCGGCGGTCGGGGTGGCGAAGGCGGCGGTGGTGGTGGCGGCCGGGGTCGCGGACGCCGCAACAACGATCAGTACGAGGAAATCGATCTCCCTGATCCCGACGACAAGGACTACGCCGAGAGCATCAGCAAGATCATGCAGCTCCAGATCCGCGGCAGCCCGCTCCCGCCCGTCACGCTCCGGCTCGCGCTCTCCAATCCGACGCCCCAGCCCATCGAGGTCGACATCAGCGAGGTCAACTCCGACCTCGGCAATTTCGCCGTCCAGCCGGAGAAGCTGACCATCCCCGCCGGCAAGAGCGCCGAGCCGTATCCGATGAATTCCCAGCTCGGCCTCGTCGGTGACAACTTCCCGGTGAAGGTCTCGCTGCGCATCGGCGACAAGACCGAGTCCCAGATCATCACCGTCCAGAGTCTCTTCAATCCGGACGGAACAAGGAAATAGCAGAAGACCGGAGACAAGAGGCGGGCGATCCAACGCTCAAGGATCAGCGTGCATGGTGGCCGCCGATCTCCGAGCGGCGGAGTTGAGCGTCGCCAACCGCGCGACCCCATCAGCCTCACGGCCGCTGCTACACCGGGATCGGAAATCCGATCCTTGAACGTTCAATGTTGAACGTTGGACGTTGAACGTTCCGCGCCCGCGCCGCGGGCGCGGCGCCGGTCATCCGCCGAGCATGCGGACGCGGCGGTCTTTGCGCGGGAACTGCAGCGTCACGAGTGTGCCGACGCCTTCCTTGCTCTCGACGCCGACCTGGCCGCCGTGCTCGCGCATGATCCGCTGCACGATCATCAGGCCGAGCCCGTGACCGCCCGGCTTGGTCGTGTGATAAGGCTGGAAGAGGCGCACCAGGTCATCCTGCCGGATGCCGGCGCCGCTGTCGCCGAAGAGGAGGAACACGGAGTCGTCGTCGACCCGCGACCGGATCCGCAGCTTCCCTCCCGGCTGCATCGCTTCCATCGCGTTCTTTGTGATGTTGAAGAACACCTGCTTCAGCTGGTTGCGGTCGGCCATGACGGGCGGCAACTGGTCGGAGGTCTCCACTTCGACAAGAATGCCGCGATCGGCCAGCTCGCGATGCTGGAAGCTCAGCACCTCGGCCAGCACGTCCGCGAGATTCACTTCCGCCAGGTCCGGCGGCCGCGGACGGATCGCCTCGAGAAAATTGCCGATGATGCCATCGAGCCGCTGCACTTCCGTCCGGCAGATGCGCAGCGAATCCTCCAGGGCCTCCGCCTCCTTCGAGGCTTTGAGCTTCTTCAGCTTCCGCTCGATGAGCTGGAGATGAATCGTGAGGGAGTTGAGCGGATTGCCCAGTTCGTGCGCCACGCCCGCGGCCAGCAATAGAATGGAAGAAGTCCGCTCGTCCTCGATCCGCTGCGCGGTGGACTGCCGCTCCTTGGTGACGTCGGAGAGAATCACCGCAAACCGCTGCCCGGCCCCGCTTTTCTCCCCGCGGAACGGCACCATATAAAGTCGGACCGTGCGGGGTTCGGGATAGGTGAGCTCGAACTCGCGGGCGACGACCGACACCGCGGCGGCCGCGTCCTCGCCGTCGAGCGAAGGCCGCAGCCCTGGCACGAGGCGCCACAGGATCTGGCCGGCCAGCTCGTCCGCACCCAGGCCGATGAGCCGGTGCGCCGCGGCGTTGCCGTACTCGATCACACCGTTCGCGTTGATGACGAGCACGCCCTCCTGGAGCGTGTTGAAGATCTCCTCGAACAGCCCGCGCTCGCGCGCCAGCCGCTGGACGAGATTCGCGAGGTTGACCGAGTCGAGCGTGTCGAGGCGGCCGAGCACACGATCAAGGGAGGAATATTTCTTTCCGGCCACGGCGGGATGGGGTGATTGCGGAATGCGGATTGCGGGATGCGGATTAGGCAGCGGAGCGCGTTCGTTTGCTAGTCCGCCACCTGGATTCCGCAACCCGCAATTCTGCGATCACTTTGGAAGGTTCGCACAGAGGCGCCGAGGCACAGAGGTCGGACATCCGATCTCTGCGCTTCTGCGCCTCTGCGCGAAACGGATTGGAGATCGGATTCCCTGACAACTTTCCGTTCCAGCTGATAGCAAGGCCGCTGGCTCGGCCAATCCGCATTCCGCATTCCGCAACCCGCGACCCGCGACCCGCAATCCGTTATTCCAGGAAGTCCATCTGCGCCGGATCGATCCGACCGGCCATGAGCTTGCGGAGAAAGAGCTCGCGATGCTGGATGCACCGGCCGAGACGGAGCACGGCGTCGCGATGATCGTCGGTGCCGTAGCCTTTGTGCTGCGCGAAGCCGTAACCGGGAAAGGTCTGGTCGAGCTCGTTCATCAGCCGGTCGCGCGTGACCTTGGCAATGATCGAGGCCATCGCGACGCAGAGCGAACGCGCGTCACCGCTGACAACGCCCACGTGCGGATAAGGAAAGTTGCGCAGCGGCAGCCCGTCGATCAGCACGCGGCACGACACGGTGGGTTTGAAATTGGCCGCGGCCTCAGGCGAGGTGAAGAGATCCGGCTCGATCTTCCGTTCGAAGGCGTCGGGCGGATAGATCCCCTCCAGCGCCCGGCGCATCGCGAGCTTGGTCGCCCCGAGAATATTGAAGCGTTCGATCTCGTCGACGCTCGCGACCCCGAAGTGGGCGTGGATCTGGCCCTGCGCCACCAGGCCTTCGAACTCGAGCCAGAGCTCTTCGCGCTCCGCGGCCGTGAGCTGCTTGGAGTCGTTGACCCGGCCGGCCTTCGTCTGCGCCCAGCGTCCGTCGAGAAACTCGCGCGTGACCAGCACTGCGCCGGCGACGACCGGTCCGGCCAGCGCGCCGCGGCCCGCCTCATCGACTCCGATGAGGCTGGCGAGACCTTCGACCTGCCGAAGGTCGAAGCCGCGAAGTTGCCGGCGTTTCATGCGGGCTGTTGTAGGAGTCCTCCCTTTCCGCGCAAGCGCGCGGTCCGGGCTGATCGATCGGGGTTTATCTGGAACTCAGGAAATCAGGAAGAAGCGCCGCCCCCTCCGCTCTCTTTTCATCAATTTGACGGCTCGATGGCTGCCTTATTGGGGACGCGACCTCCCGGTCGCGTGACGGCGACCGGGAGGTCGCCGCCCCATTGGACTCTGCCCCCTTGGCGCATATCCGCCGGGTCCGCCGCGCTGGCATTCGGGGCGGAAACGATTTAACTGTCTGACTGTGACGCTCATCGAACGCTTCGAACTGATCAGTTACATCGTGACGATCTTCGGCCTCCCGCTGGCGATCTTCGTGTTCGTCTATGAGCAGCGCCGGGAGCGGCGGAACGAGGACGAGGAAATCTTCCAAAAGCTCTCTGACGAGTACCGCGAGTTCCTGAAGCTCGTCCTCGACAATGCCGACCTGCAGCTCCTGCGCCGCGACGGCGCTCGCCAGGATCTGACCGAGGAACAGAAGGAGCGCCGCTTCGCGATTTTCGGCATCCTGATCTCGCTCTTCGAGCGCGCCTACCTGCTCGTCTATGAGGAGGAGATGGACAAGCAGACCAGCCGCCTCTGGCAGTCCTGGGAGGACTACATGCGCGAATGGGTCCGTCGCGCCGATTTCCGCAGCGCCCTGCCGGAACTCCTCGAAGGCGAGGACGAAGCCTTCACCCACCACATCCGCCGCCTGGCCGAAGAAGAGAAAAACTGGAAGCCGATGAAGACCGGGGATCCGGCTACAGCCGCCTGAAACCCGGAAAACCGTTCACCACGAAAAACACAAAACACACGAATTATCAGACCATCGAAATGAGAGGCCCACGGAACACACGGAATACACAGAAAGCTAGGTCTGAATTCCGTGTTATCCGTGTGTTCCGTGGGCTCAATCTCTGGGTTCGGATCATTTCGTGTGTTTTGTGTATTTCGTGGTGAAGCCTACCTCGATCCCCACTCCATCTTCTCCGGTGGCTCGCGCAACGGAAGCTCGTCGAGTTTCCCTTCGGCCTGGACGACCTCGTAGGCGGTGCGGAAATGGAGCTTGGCGAAGTCGCCGAGCGCGCGGGCGCCGAAGCGGCGGATGATCTGCACGGCCTGATCCTTCACCTGGGCGTTGGCGCCCTTCTGCAGTTTTTCGCCGAAGCGCTGGGAAAGCGTGTGCATCTGCCGCACGAACTCCGCGCGCGCCACCACGGAGGCGGCGGCGACGACCGGGTCCTCTTCCGCCTTCGTGCGCATGCGCAGATCGAAGTTCTCGACGCCTTTCTTCTTCAGCTCGCGCTGCACGAGCGGCTGCTCGGTGAACTGGTCGAGCAGGCCCCACGGCACCCACTTCTGGGCGAGCGCATCGCTGAGCGCGGTCGCATGCTCCCACGCCAGCACGGCGTTGAGACTCGTGTAGGGCCGCGCCATCCGCTCGTTGTACTTCGGCATCCCAAAATAGCAGGTCCGCACCACGACGCCGCGCGTCTCGCGGATGATCTTGTCGAGCTTGATGATCTGCGTCTCGGCGATCTTCTTCGAATCCTTCACGCCCGCCTTGATCCAGGCCTCGATCATCGGCCGGTCGGCGATCACCGTCGCCGCGATCACCGGTCCGAAAAAGTCACCCTTGCCGCTTTCGTCGAGTCCGGCGTGCGGCTCGAACCAGTCGGGATGCAGCACCTCGTCGTAGCCGAGCTTGGCCGCGCCGGTGATCTCCGGCTCGATCACGTCCCGCACAAAATCCTCCGTGCCCTTGCCTGCGACGACCACCTTGCCGCTCTCGTAGGCGGTGACGTTCAGCTTGAGATGGTCGGCCTTGAACGCGAATCGCGCGTACGCCACGTCGAACGCCAGCCAGCTCCGCGCCTCGCAGAACGCGCGCAGCTTCGCCATCTGGGCGTCATCGAGCTTGATCGTGTAGCTCGACAGCTTCTTCGGCGCCTCTTCCTCCGAGGCGGATGCGGGCTTCTTGGGCATGCGCGACAGTTGGGCAGAAAAAACCGTCAGAACACACGAAAAAACGCGGAAGCCTGGAACGGCAGAGAGAATTGGCCGACGGGCCGTTCCATTTGCAGAGTTCAATTGGGAAAACGGAGGTCTCGGAGGGAAAGCGAGGTCTCGGAGGCAGAGGCTCGGAATACTCCGTGCCCTTCCTTCCCCTCCGAGCCCTCCGTGTTAAAAATCAGAGCTCTGAATTTTTTAAACTGCCCCTGCGCATCTTTTCCGCACTTTCTCGCAATTTCCGTGGCCGCCCCCGTTCCCACCTCCAGCTCCAAGCTTCCATTGCTCCGCGATCCCGTCGGATTTCAGCGCGCGCTGCATGCCTGGTACCGCGCGCACGCGCGGGTGCTGCCGTGGCGCGAGGCGCCGTCGCTCTACAAGACGGTCGTGAGCGAGTTCATGCTCCAGCAGACGCAGGTGAAGACGGTGCTCCCCTACTTCGCGCGCTGGCTCGCCGAGCTGCCGGACTTCGCGGCGCTCGCCGCCGCCTCCGAGTCCCGGGTGCTCAAACTTTGGGAAGGCCTGGGCTACTATTCCCGCGCCCGCAACCTCCACCGTCTTGCCCAGGCGGTCGCGGCCCGGGCCGAGCCGACGCGCGCGCCGGCGGAC
>CALFNJ010000393.1 GCA_937902865.1 uncultured Opitutaceae bacterium | reverse complement strand
TAGCTTCGTCCCAATTAGTATTCATTAGTGTCCACCAGTAAGTCGCCGAATCATTTTTACTCCATCCATGAAAAAAATCCTGTCCCTCCTCGTCGCCGGTCTTGCCGGCGCCGTGCTCGCGCAAGCCGCGCCCCGCACCATCACCTTCGGTCACATCGCAAAAGCCCAGGGCAATCCCGTGTTTCAAGCCGCGCGCGTCGGCGCACAGGACGCCGCCAAGGAGTTGAGCGCGAAACACCATCTGAACATCCGCATCGACTGGCGCACGCCGAACGAGGAGGACGCGCAGAAACAGGCCGAGGCAATCGAGCAGCTCGTGCTCGCAGGCGCCGAGGGCATCGCCGTGAGCTGTTCCGACGCCAACAAGCTGACCGACGCCATCAACCGCGCCGTCGACGACGGCGTGCCGGTGGCGACCTTCGATTCGGACGCGCCCGCCAGCAAACGCTTCGTCACCTACGGCGTGGACGACCTGAAATGTGGCGAGCAGACAATGGACGAGCTCGCCAAGATCATGGGCGGCAAGGGCGTCGTCGCGATCCTCGCCGGCAATCCCAACGCCCCCAACCTCCAGAAGCGCGTGCAGGGCGTGAAGGACGCCGCCAAAAAATATCCCGGCATCACGATCCGCGACACGTACTACCACAAGGAAACGCCGCAGGACGCCGCCGCCAAGGTGGAGCAGGTCATGCAGGCCAACCCTGACATCACCGGCTGGGCGATGATCGGCGGCTGGCCGCTCTTCACCGAAAACGCCCTCAAGTGGCAGCCGGGCACGGTCAAATGCGTCGCCGTCGACGCCCTCCCCGCCCAGCTCGCCTACATCCGCAGCGGCCACGTGCCCGTCCTCCTCGCCCAGCAATGCTACGAGTGGGGACATCGCACCGTTGAGCTGCTCGTCGACAAGATCGTCTTCAAAAAGAACCCGCCCGCCGTGAAGGAAATCAGCGCCCTCATTCCCGTGACGAAGGACAACGTCGACGCCTTCAGCAAAAACTGGGCGAAGTGGCTGCCGCGCTGAGCGCGGCCATTGCCGAATGCGGAATGCGGATTACGGAATAGAACAGCCGAGCTGAGTGCCTCCGAATATCAGATAGCACTTCGAAGCTCGCTCCACCCACGCTGCTTCGTCCGTCCTCCGAAACATTCCGCAATCCGCATCCCGCAATTCGCAATTCTCACGATGTCTTTTCTGACTTTCAGCGGCATCACCAAGCGCTTTCCCGGCGCGCTGGCGCTGCAGGACGTGAGCTTCGGCATCGAGCGGGGGAGCTGCCACGCGCTGATCGGGGAAAACGGCGCGGGCAAGAGCACGCTCGGACGGATCCTCGCCGGCGTTCACCAGGCGGATGCCGGGGAGATCCTGCTTGAGGGGCAGCCGATCCGGCCCCTGTCACCGCTGGCGGCGCGCCAGCTCGGCATCGCGATGGTGCATCAGGAGCTGGCCTTCTGCCCGAATCTGTCCGTCGCGGAGAACCTCTGCCTCGGTGATCTCCCACAGGGCGCCGCCGGCTGGGTGAACCGCGCGGAATTGCGGCGACGCGCGGAAGCGATGCTCGCGACCATCGGCCTGCGGCTCGAGGTCGATCGTCCGGTCGGCAGTCTCTCGATCGGACAGGAGCAGTTGCTGCAGATCGCGGCGGCGGTCGGCACGGGTGCGCGCATCATCATCATGGACGAACCGACGAGCTCGCTCTCCGGCGGAGAAACCCGGGAGCTGTTCCGCCTTATCCGTGAGCTCAAGGAACGCGGCATCACGCTCGTTTACGTCTCTCATCGCCTGGAAGAACTCTTCGCCCTCTGCGATCGCATCACGGTGCTGCGCGACGGGCGCCACGTCGCGACCGAGGCGGTCGCGGCCACCACTCCGTCTCGCGTGGTCCAGCAGATGATCGGCCGGGAACTGCTCGTGCAGACCCCGCGGCATCTCGCGCTCACGCCGGGACCGGAGCTTTTGCGCGTGGAGAATCTCAGTTCGCCGGGACAGTTCAGCGGCGTGAATTTTTCGCTGCGGGCTGGCGAGATCGTCGGCCTCGCCGGGCTCGTCGGCGCCGGCCGCAGCGAAGTCGCGCAGGCGCTTCTCGGCCTCGACCGCCGGGCCACGGGCCGCGTCTTGGCGAAGGAGCGCGACATTCCACTCGGCTCGATCGATGCCGCGCTCGCCGCCGGCGTCGGGCTCGTGCCGGAGGATCGCAAGCGCCAGGGCCTCGTGCTGTCGCTCAACTGCCGCGAGAACACCTCCCTCGCCTCCCTGCCCCGGCTGTCCCGCGCCGGCTGGCTGCGGCGGGGCGAGGAGCGCGTCATGGCGCGGCGCGAGGCCGACCGCCTGCGGGTGAAAGCGCCGTCGCTCGAAACAACCGTCGCCAGCCTCAGCGGCGGCAACCAGCAGAAGATCGCCCTCGCGAAGTGGCTGGCGCGCGATTGCGACATTCTGATCGTCGACGAGCCCACGCGCGGCATCGATGTCGGCGCGAAGGCCGAGATCTACCGCCTGCTCGATGAGCTCGCGGGTGCGGGCAAGGCGATCCTGGTGATCTCCTCGGAATTACCCGAGCTGATCGGCCTCTGCCGCCGGATCCTGGTGATGCGCGAGGGCCGCCTGGCCGGTGAACTCCCGCGCGCCGACTTCAGCGAAGCCGCCCTCCTCCGCCTCATGGCCGGCGTGGAAGCCGCCTGAAGGTCACCACGAAATACACGAAGCACACGAAAATCGGAGTGGGCCCACTCCGATTTTCGTGTGCTTCGTGTATTTCGTGGTGATCCCTGCCACTTCCGCCTTGCGGCCTTCTCGGCGGCGCGGGCATCCTGCCGCGCGATGTCGCAGTCGTTCGCGCGCCTCGTCTTCGCTCTCACCGCCGCCTTCTTCGGCGTGTTCTTCCTCTGGCCGATCTTCCAGATCCTGAAGGGCGGTTTCATCGACGCCGACGGCCATCTGACACGCAGGTACCTCACGGCGCTGCTCGCGGATCCCACCTACCTGACCGGCCTGCGCAATTCCTTCCTGCTGGCGTGCGCGGCCACCACGATCGCGCTGCTGATCGCGATGCCGCTGGCGTTCATCAGCGACCGCTTCCTCTTTCCCGCCAAGGGTCTCCTGAGTTCGATCGTGCTGATTCCGATGATCCTGCCGCCGTTCGTCGGCGCGATCGGGATCAAGCAGATCTTCGGACAGTACGGCGCGCTCAACGCCCTCATCATCCATGCCGGGCTGCGCCCGACGGGCTGGACGTTCGACTGGTTCGCCGCGAACCAGTTCTGGGGCGTGGCGCTGGTCGAGGCGCTCTCGCTCTATCCGATCATCTACCTCAACGCGGTGGCCGCGCTCGCCAACATCGACCCCGCGATGGAGGAGGCCGCGCAGAACCTCGGCTGCACCGGCTTCAGCCGCTTCTGGAAGATCACCCTGCCCCTGATCAATCCCGGCCTTTTCGCCGGTGGCACGATCGTGTTCATCTGGTCGTTCACGGAACTCGGCACGCCCCTGATCTTTGACTACGCCCAGGTCACGAGCGTGCAGATTTACTACGGGCTGAAGGATATCGGCGGCAGCCCCGCTCCCTACGCGCTCGTCGCCGTGATGCTCGTGAGCTCCGTCGCGCTCTATGCCATCGGCAAGGGCATCTTCGGGCGCGCCAGCCACGCCATGATGGCGAAGGCCACCAGCGCCGGCGGCCCGCGGGAACTCCCGAGGGGACAGGCCTGGCTTTGCACCGCCATCTTCGCCGGCGTCACCTTCATCGCCATCCTGCCCCACCTCGGCGTGCTGCTCGTCGCCTTCTCGAAAGACTGGTACGCGACCGTGTTTCCCCACGACTACACGCTCGATAATTTCCGCTACGCGCTGGGCAACGACCTCACCGTGCCCGCGATCGCGAACAGCCTGAAGTTCGCCAGCATTTCCACGGTCATCGACGTCTTCCTCGGCATCACCATCGCGTACGTCGTGGTTCGGACGAAAATCGCCGGACGCCAGATCCTCGACTTCCTCTCGATGCTGCCGCTGGCGGTGCCCGGCCTGGTGCTCGCCTTCGGCTATCTCGCGATGTCGCAGGAGGGGAAATTCTTCTCGTTTCTCAATCCGGTCCGCGATCCGACGGTGCTGCTGATCATCGCCTATTCGGTGCGGCGGCTGCCCTATGTCGTGCGCTCGGCCTCCGCGGGTTTCCTCCAGACCAGCGAAACACTCGAAGAGGCCGCGCAGAATCTCGGCACCGCGCCGCTCAAGGCGGTCGTTAAGATCACGCTGCCCCTGATCGCGGCCAACCTGATCGCCGGCGGGCTGCTCGCCTTCGCCTTCGCGATGCTCGAGGTGAGCGACTCGCTCATCCTCGCGCAGAAGCAGGTGTTTTATCCCATCACGAAGGCGATCATGGAGCTCTTCCAGCTGCTCGGCGACGGCAAGTTCATCGCGAGCGCGCTCGGCGTCTGGGCGATGGTCTTCCTCGGCGTCACGATCGTCGGCATGAGCCTGCTGCTCGGGAAGAAGCTCGGCGCGATCTTCCGCGTCTGAGTGCGCGCGGGCGGTTTTCCCACCCCACCCATGCGTCTCATTCCTTCTCCTCTCCGTCGCCGCCTCCTTGTCCAGGAAGGCAGCCACAAATCTTCCGCCAAGCCGCCCCTGGCTTTCCGCTTCCCGTCTCCGATCCCCCGCCGCCCGTCTCCTGATTTCACCTGATGCCTTACCTGCTGCTCGTCTCCCTGATCTGGGCCATCTCCCCCGGGTTGATCAAAGGCCAGCTCATCGGATTCGATAGCGGTTTCATTTCCGCCATCCGCCTCGGCCTGGCGCTCCTGGTTTTCCTGCCGCTGCTCCGTCCGAAAAAGCTTCCCGCGGGCGCGACGCTCGCGCTGATCGGCATCGGCGCCCTGCAGTTCGGCCTCATGTACCTCGCGTACAACGAGAGCTTTCATCACCTGCAGTCGTATGAGGTGGCCCTGTTCACCCTCACGACCCCCATCTTCGTCACGCTCTTCGCCGACGCCCTCGAACGCACGCTGCACCTGCGCGCGCTGTTGGCCGCGCTGA
Organism: uncultured Opitutaceae bacterium; assembly: GCA_937902865.1. Lineage (GTDB taxonomy): Bacteria > Verrucomicrobiota > Verrucomicrobiia > Opitutales > Opitutaceae > CAIUWA01. The sequence continues at coordinate 5,039 of CALFNJ010000393.1, read as the reverse complement.
TCGCGGTCGCGGCCGCGGCGCTGGTCACGTTCAAGAGCATCGCGATCGAGAGCACCTTGGTCGGCATTGTCTGGGTGCAGCTTTCCAACGCAGCTTTCGCCGTGGGACAGGTCCTCTATCGCCGCGTGCGCGCCCGGCACCCGAGCGTCCGCGACCCCGAGATCTTCGGCTGGCTCTACCTCGGCGGCTTCGCCCTCACGCTGCCCGTGATGCTCATCCAGACCGACTTCGCCACGTTCGGCATCAGCCCGACCCGGCTGCTCGTGCTGGTTTATCTCGGCGTCGTCTCCTCGGGCCTGGGCTTTTTCCTCTGGAATCTCGGCGCCACCCAGGTGTCCGCCGGCCTGCTCGCCGTGATGAACAACGCGAAGATCCCACTCATGGTCGCCTGCTCGCTGCTCATCTTCCGGGAAAAAGCCGATCCCGTCCGGCTGATCCTTAGCGGCGCGCTTCTCGCCCTGGCTGTCTGGCTCAGCGACACCAAACCCAATCCTGGTTTTTCACCACCGAGGCACAGAGACACCGAGAGCAATCCCTCCTGAAATCCTGGGTGGGAGGATTCTTCACAGACGCCCGCTTCGGCGAGCGCAAACCGGGCGTCCCAGGGGACGCCCCTACATTCAGCAAATCGATCCACTTTCATCTCCGCCTCCTTCGCTTCTTCGCGCGGGAAAAGCTGTCGTGGATCGTGCTTCTTAATTCATCCTTCTCTTTCATCCTTCGCCGCCGCCACCAACGGTGACGGCAGCTGTCCATCGAGCCGCATGAACCTCACCGACGAACTCCGGAAACTCGCCGACCTGCGCGCCGAGGGGCTTCTCACCGAGGAGGAGTTCGCCGCGGCCAAACGGCGGCTCCTGCTCGATGAACGGGATCAGACCGCGGCGGAAGCTGACACTGCCACCACCTCCACCTCATCCCGCCGCGGCGCGGAAACGAATGCGCGTGAGGCCGAGCCGCTGCCGGAAAAGACGTTCCAGTCGAGCCGCTGGTCGGCGGGCAATCTCTTCTTTCCGGACTCCCTCACGCTCGCCGCCGGCGACATGCTGTTTCGCAAGCGGAGCCTCATCGGCTCGCGAGAGGAGCATATCAATTACAAGGCGGTCGCCTCCGTCCGGGTGAAAAACGGCCTCTTTCTCGCCAATCTCTCGATCGAAACCTCCGGCGGCAGCCAGCCGATCTTCATCAACGGGCTGTGGAAATCCGACGCCCAGGAAGTCCAGGACCTGATCCGCGCGTATCAGCGGGCGGGTTAGCAACAACATCGATCCGGCCGGAATTTCACCACAGAGACACAGAGGCGCAGAGACTAGCCTTCTGCGGCGATGCCCAAAGGATTTCTCCGCGTCTCTGTGCCTCTGTGGTGAAAATTCCGAATGGCGGCGACCGGGGGTCGCCGCCCCCAGCAATCACTCACTTCGCCTTCGTCTGGTAGGTGCGCGAATGCCCCGTCGCCGGGATCGTGATCGTGTATGTTTTGCCGTCCGGCGCGACCGAGAGCTTGATGTAATTTCCGTCCTTCGGGCCGCCGCTTTGATCGGTGTTGGCGATGAACGCCGGATCGGTGTTCCGGTCCGCGTCCACCATCAGCGTCTGGTGCAGCTGGTAAAACGCCTGCAGCGTCGTCTGCGCCTTCAGCGTCGCGTGCGCGCCGGCTTCGTTGCCCTTGCGCGGACCGTTGTTCATCACCGCCACCGTGGGCGCCAGGCCGCGGATGAGCAGCGGATTGTTGCTCCGATCGAGGCCGTGGTGGTCGGTCTGATAGACGTCGACCGGTCCGACCAGATTGATCGGGCTGACGAGCTTCGGCTCGAGATTCCAGGTGAGATCGCCGCCGTCGAAGAAGCGGAACGCACCGAAGGAGAGCACGAAGGCCGCGCTGTTCTCGTTGTCGATATCCATGTCATGCGGCTTTTCCGGCGGAACGTCCCCGAGCGACGGCTGCTTCGCCGCCCGCTGCGCGGCGGTCGGTTCGATGAATTTCTGGCTCACCGCCACGCACTGCAGCTGCAGCGCCGCCGAGCCCGCCGCTTCCCGCAGCGGAATGATCCGTCCCGGCGTGAGCAGTTCGCGCTGGTCCACTTTCATCTCGCGATAGGGCTTGATCCGCAGCGGAAAGGGCGACGCCGGCTTGTTGTCCGGATCGGTCTCCGGAATGCCTTTGTCCCAGACCGTGCCGACGGGCATCGCCGCCGCGACTTCCGCCGCGCCGCCGAAATGATCGCCGTGAAAATGCGTGATCATCATGTTGTCGATCCGCGTGAGTCCGGCCGCCTTGGCCGCCGCGACGATGCGGGCCGAGTCACGGCCGCCGGGATTGCCGCTGTCGATCAGGACCGACTCATCGGTCGGTGTCACGATCAGCGTCGAGCCGCCACCTTCCGAATCGACCCAGTAGATATCGAGGGTCTTGTCCTTCGCGCCGGCGAAGGCGCGCGTCGAAGCCAGGCCGCCGAGCACGGCCAGCAGGCAGTAAGCGAAACGAGGGGTATTCATGGGGTTGGAAAGGCCGCCCACCATGGCGACCGGCACCTGTTTCTCCAGCAGTTTCGTCCGCGCTTAAACTGACGACGAACCTCCGGATTTCACCACGGAGGCACCGAGGCACCGAGAAATCCGTTTCAAAGCGTGCCGCAGAAAATGCCCTCAGCGCCTCCGTACTTCTGTGGTGAAATTCCGGATCAGGGCACGAGTCGCTATTTCGTATAGTACGCGTTGATCCGCGCCGCGACGTCGCGATAGATGACGTCCTCGGCGTAGATCGTTTTAAACTCCCCGATCGCCTGCTCGCGGCGGTCGAGATGCTCGTAACATTCGCCGAGCTGGTAGATGACTTCCTTCCGCGCTTCGTCCAGCGGACCCGGCTCGGCCTTGACGAGGATGAACTGGGCCACCGCCAGCTCATACTGCTTCTTCCCCTTGTAGGCTCGCGCCAGGCCGAGCAGCGCCGCGGTGCGGACAACCGAGCCCTTCTGCGCTTCCTGGAAATGCGGGATGGCCTCATCAAACTGGCCGCGCTCGAGATAAAGCAGGCCGAGCGCCTGCCGCGCCGCGAGATCGTTCGGCCGGCGCTCCACGTTGCGCCGCGACTCGAACAGCCGGAAGGACGCGAGCTCGCGTTTCGCCGCCGTCCTTTTCGCCTCCACTTCGGGATCGCCCGGTGACGCGAGCAGGGCGGATTCCGCCGCCTTCACCTGCAGCTCCAGCAGCGCGAGACTGAGCTCGGACTCCTGCCGCTCGAGCGCCATGTCCACGCTCCCCGCCGGCAGCTTGCGCGCCTTGCGCAGCCAGGCGAGCGCCTCGGCCGGCTGGCCGAGGCTGCGGTAGCGTTCGACGATCGTCCGGTAGTGATCGAGATGCTCGGGCTCGATCGCCACCTGGCCAATGGCGTCCACGAGCTCATGCCGGAGCTCCTCGGTATTGGCTGCGGCAGGAGTTCCCGGAGCAGGAGTGGATCCTTTGGCGGCCCCGTCCTTCGCCTTGATCGCCGTGGTCAGGCCGTCCCAACCGCTCTCGCGGCTCGTCTTCGCGATGGCGGCCTTGCGCATCAGATTCTGCGCCGCCGAATCGAGCGGCTTCAGTTTCAGCAAGGTGTCGGCCGTGCGCAGCGCGTCCTGCGGCCGGCCCGCGGCCAGCCAGGCTTCGCCCAGCTGCAGCAGATTGCCCGCGTCGTCCGGCTCATGCTCGAACGCCGCCTCGCGCGCGAATGCCGCGGTCTCCGGCAGGTCCAGCGCCATCGCCGCCTCGGCCAGCAGCTTCAGCGCCGACGCGCTCGTGGGATCGGCGGCGAGGATCTTCTCCGCGCTGTGCAGCGCTTTCATCGGATCCTTCGTCACGCTGCTGAAAATGAAGGGCGTCGACGAGAGTCCGCTCACGACCTTCGCCAGCAGCCGGTTCTTCGCCTCATACCGCCCGAGCTGCGCCCGGTGCCACAGCCGCCGGGCTTCGACACAGCCCGGTGTGGTCCGCAACACGTGCCCGCAGGCTTCCACCGCGTAGTCGTAATTGCGGTTCGCCAAAGCCACGCGCGCGTTCTCCATCAATTTGGCCTGCCGGGAATCGAGGGCGGAAACCGGAGTGTCGGGCATCGGGTGTTTGGGCGCTGGCAGCGAAGCGCCCCACCCCGAAGCGTCAACGTCAGAGTCTATTACGCGATTGTAATGGGACGGCCCTCCCACTTTTAACCTCGTTTTCCCTCCGGCACCTGTGTGCCGTTTCGTCCCCGCCGTTTTCCTGATTTTCCCGCGATGACTTCTCCGCTCGCCCCGGCCGCTCCCGCCGCTCCCGTCCCGGCGCCCGGAAAGTCTTCCGCCCAGTTCGTCCTGGTGGCTGCGCTGGCCCTCGCGCTCGCGGCGCTGGTCGCCTACTCGTCCGGATTTTCGGGGCCGTTTGTTTACGACGACGTCCAGTCGATCCCCGACAACCCCACCCTGCGGCAGCTCTGGCCGCCGTGGGAGGCGCTCTCGCCCCCCGCCGGCGGCGCCACAGTCGGCGGCCGGCCCGTGCTCAACCTCTCCTTCGCGCTCAACTACGCGCTCGGAGGCACCGGCGTCACGGGCTACCATCTCGGCAACCTGCTGATCCATGTTCTCGCGGGTCTGGCCCTCTTCGGCCTGATGCGCCGTACGCTCCGGCTGCCCCGGCTTGCCGCGGACTTCGCGGGCGTTGCATTGCCCGTGGGATTTCTCGCCGCCTTGCTCTGGACGCTGCATCCGCTGCAGACGGAGGCGGTGACCTACATGGTGCAGCGCGCGGAGTCGCTGATGGGAATGTTCTTTCTGCTGACCTTTTACGGCTTCGTCCGGGGCGTGCAATCGGACCGTCCCGCCGGATCCTATTGGCTGTCGATCGCCGCCTGTACGCTGGGCATGGCCACCAAGGAGGTCATGGCGACCGCCCCCCTGCTCGTGCTGCTGTTCGACCGCACCTTTGTGTCCGGCTCTTTTCTCGCCGCCTGGCGCGCGCGGCGGGGCTATTATCTGGGATTGGTGGCGACGTGGATTCTTCTCGGCTGGCTGGTCCTCGCCAACGGCGGCAAC
>CALFNJ010000392.1 GCA_937902865.1 uncultured Opitutaceae bacterium | reverse complement strand
TGCGCTTCGTGTACAACCCCTCCGACGTCACCGGCTGGTCGCGCGTCGCCGTGCTGCTGCCGAAGATCGGGGAAAAAGGCGCGCAGAAGATCTACGCCGCCGCCCTCGACCACGCGCGGCTGATGCAGAAGGACTTCATTGACGTGCTCCCGAGCGACGACGTGCGCAGCAAGGTGGCCAAGGACGCGCGCGACGACTGGCAGAACTTCTGCGACTCACTCAAGCAGGTCGCCGACGTGATGCGCACGATGAAGCCGCACAACGCGGTCGAGGTCGCGATCGACGGCTGGTACGGCGACTATCTCAAGGGCGCCTACGCGAACTACGTGTCCCGCCTCGACGACCTGAAGTCGATGATCGGCTTCGCCACCCGCTATGAGGAGATGCAGGACATGCTCGCGCAGATCATGCTCCTCAACAGCGAGACGAGCGACCGCTCCGTCGATCCCGACGCCGATTCCCTCCGTCTCACCACCGTGCACCAGGCCAAGGGCCTGGAATACTCCGTGGTCTTCCTCATCGGCCTCGCCGACGGCCAGTTCCCCCTCCGCCGCACGATCGAGACCGGCGACATCGAGGAGGAGCGCCGCCTGTTCTACGTCGCCGTGACGCGCGCCCGCGACGAGCTCTACCTCTGCTTCCCCAAGGTGAACACCAAGGGCGGTCCCACGATGCTGCAGACTCCGAGCCGCTTCCTCACCGAGCTGGATCCCGACCTTTACCAGCCCTTGAAGATGAAGCGCAGCTACGGCTGGTGAAAATTTCCCGTCCAGTCCGTTTCTTCATCTACGGGCTGGCCAGCTCGGTGTTGGGGTTCGTGATCATCTCCGGCTTTTTCGCCTTGAAGCTGACCGGCCCCGCTCGCCGGCCCTTCGGCACGACGCCGGAACGTTTTCTTTCTGCTTACGAAAACGTCCATTTTCCAGCGCAGGACGGACTCTCGCTTTCCGGCTGGTTCGTGCCGTGCGCCGGAGCGAAGCAGGCGGTTCTCCTGCTTCACGGTCACGGTTCGACCCGGACGCAGATGCTCGCCCGCGCCAAGCTTCTGCACGATCACGGCTATGCCGTTCTGCTCTACGACGCGCGCGGTCACGGTGAAAGCGAGGGAAGCCTGGTCTCGTTCGGATGGTTCGAAGCCAACGATCTCCTGGGCGCGCTCGACTGGCTGCGCACCCGCGGCTTCACCGAATTCGGCTGCATCGGCGTTTCCCAGGGTGGAGCGACCGTCGCCTTCGCCGCCGCCAAGCTTCGCGATGTCCACTGGGTGGTGCTCGAAAGCACCTATCCCACGATGCGCAATGCCGTTGACCGCCGGTTTCGGCTCACCTTCGGCCTGCCCGGCTGGTTGGCCGGGAGCGCCATGGTCCCCTTTGCCGCGTGGCATCTCGGTGTCAGCGTCGACCGGATCAGCCCGTGCGATTTCGGTGCAAAGCTACCGTGCCCAGTGCTGTTTATGAACGGCGAGCGCGATAAACAGACCTGCACCGAAGTTGCGC
>CALFNJ010000391.1 GCA_937902865.1 uncultured Opitutaceae bacterium | reverse complement strand
GGATCGACTCCTGTAAAAATTCCGCTCCCAGGCCGGTTTCACACAGAGACACGGAGGACACAGAGAAAACCGCTGGCCGATCTCTGTGTCCTCCGTGTCTCTGTGTGAAACCTTCCGAAATCCGGATCCCGCCTTGGATCTTCCGGAATAGCTAGAACGCCATTAAAGGAAGAATTAATTAAGAAATTCGGACGCGACCGCGGTCCTTTCCTCCTTCTTACTTCCTGCTTCTTCCTTCCCTTCGTGAATCTTCTCGACCGCTACATCTTCAAAAGCGTGCTCTTCGCGTGCGCCGCGGCGGTCGGGTTGTTCGCGTTCGTGCTCACGCTCGGGAATGTCATCCGCGACCTGCTGCCCTACATCCTCAGCGGCCGGATCGCCCTGCCGATGGCATTCGAGCTGGTCCTGCTGACCATCGCCTCCGTCGCGACCTACGCCCTGCCCATCGGCATTCTCACCGGCGTGCTGCTGACGCTTGGGCGCCTCTCCGCTGACAGCGAGATCACTGCCATGCGCGCGAGCGGCATCAGCCTGCCGCGCCTCGCCCGGCCGATCCTCATCCTCGCAGTCCTCGGCGGCCTCTTCGGGCTGTACGTCAATTTCCGGCTGATGCCTTCCGCCAAGATCAAATACGAGCGCGAACTCGCGCAGGCGGTGCGGACCGATCCCATCCGGTTCATCCAGCCGAAGACGTTCGTCCGCGATTTCCGTGGCGTCGTGGTGTACGTCAGCGAAATCCAGGGCCCCGAGATGCGCGACATCTGGCTCTGGATGCTCGACGACCAGGGCCGGGCCACGGAGTTGATCCGCGCGCAATCGGGCCACGTCGACTACGACAACGAGGCGAACGATCTCGTCGTCTCCCTGCAGAAGGCCCAGATCGAGCACCGCGACGACAAGAACCCCGAGGATTTCTCCGAGCCGGTGCTCGTTGGCTCGACCGCGCAGACCCGTCCCGTCCGCCTTTCGCTCGACCAGATGTTCAGCCGCAGCAGCGTGCGCCAGAAGCTGCCCTGGATGACCTACGGGGAACTCCGCGCCGAGCAGGCGCGCCTCGCCGCGCAGACCGTGCCGGCCGCGGAGCAGAAGCAGCACGCGCGCGACGAAATGAAGGTCACGCTCACGATCCAGGAGAAATTCAACACCGCGCTCGCCGTGCTGTCCTTCGCCCTCCTCGCGATCCCGCTCGGCATCAAGGTCTCACGCCGCGAAACCTCCGCCAACCTCGGCGTCGCCGTCCTGCTCGCGCTCGGTTATTATTTTCTCACCACCGCCGTGAGCTGGATCGACCGCCACCCGGAATACCGCCCCGATCTCCTGATGTGGCTCCCCAACGCGATCTTCCTCACCCTTGGTCTCCGCCTCTTCTCCCGCATCGAGAAGCGCTAAAGGGAAAATCCGGGCTGAGATTTTGTTATCTGGAACTCAGGAAATCAGGACCCGGAATCCTGAATTCCAAGCCGTCTCGCGCAGAAGCGCAGAAACACAGAGTTCGGAGGGTGCCGATCCCGCTCGATCTCTGCGTGCTCCGCGTCCTCTGCGTGAAACCGGATCGAATACCGGTCTGACCATTTCCCGATCCATTTTCACGCAGAGGACACAGAGAACGCAGAGGATGTAGGGGCGTTCCTTGTGGACGCCCGTAACCGCCGACTGCGTTAACGTCGATCTGGCGAACCGAGCGGAGCGGGCGTCCCAAGGGACGCCCCTACACCGATCGATCTCTGCGTCCTCCGCGCCCTCGGCGTGAAACCGGCTCGAATGCCGATCCGACCGCTCTCCAATCCATTTTCACACAGAGACACAGAGAGCACAGAGAATGTAGGGGCGTCCCTTGGGACGCCCCTACATTGGAGCCGGCTCACCGAGGACGGTTCGCCCTACCTTCGCGGCCCTCCCGCCTTCCGCCCCACGCCTCACGCCTTCCGCCTCGGGCCTCACGCCTCCGCGCTGCGTCGCCTCAGGCCTACGTCGCTTGCGCGGCGACCAGGCCGGAGCGGCCATCGATCTCCACCTGCACCTGGTCCCGGACCGGGATCGCCGCCGGGTTCGCCAGCAGCTCGCGCGCGAGGTCGTCCATCCGGATGAACTGCACGCCCGCCTGCCGGCAGGCCCGCAGCAGGTCGCGGAAGAGTTCGCGGCGTCCCATGCCTTCGATCTCGGCGTGGATCGTCAGCACGTTCGGCCGGTCGGCGCGCAGCAGCGACAGGTAGTGCGGCACGATCGCGGAGTCCGGATATTCCGGCCGACCCATCAGTTCGTCGAAGGTTGGCAGCGTGCTGGGAATTTCCAGGGTCTTGAACACCCGTCCGTCCACCCGCGGAAAAAACGCCCCGCCGCCGCGCGTGTCGCTCGCGTAGAGCATGCCGGCCTCGTCATAGACCTCGCGGCTGCGCGCATTGCTCTGCCAGCCCGCCGCGCCGGCGGTCTTCGCCTCGCTGCCGAAAATCCGGAGGAATTCCGCCCGCGCCGCCACGAATTCCGCCCGCACCGCCTCCAGCGGCATCCGGTGCACGTAGTCCTGCCAGCGGTAGTGGTTGTAGCAATGGATGCCCACCTCGAACCCGGCGTCGCGCACGGCGCGCAGCACGGCGGTGTTGCGGCGGCCGATATGGGGCGCCGGCAGCAGGGTACCGTTCAGCAGCGTCCGCACGCCGTAGATCTGCACCACGCTCGTGCGGCTGACTTTCTGGAAAAAGCCCGGACGAAACACGCGCGTGATCGCTCGCCCCGTCTGATCGGGCCCGAGCGAGAACAGGAAACACGCTGGCGCCTCCACCTCGCGGCAGTCCGCCACCATGTTCGGCACGCCGATCCGCGTGCCACGGTCGGTATCGACGTCAACTTTCAGCGCCAGGCGAAGCATGGGAAAACCAATGAGGAATTAAGAGGGAAGAATTAAAAAATCGATCCGTCTCGCACAGAGTCGCGAAGGCGCAGAACAAAACCAAAACAGATCGACCTCTGCGTCTCAGCGCCTCTGCGCGAGACGGATCGAGATCGGTTCTTTCCTAATTTTTCCTTCCTACTTCTTCCTTTTACTCGAGCTGGTAGTCCTTGTGCGCGAGGTGGTAGTCGAGCGTCAGCTTGATCGCGCTCTTCAGGTCCACCTTCGGCGTCCAGCCGAGCTGTTTCTTCGCGTGGGCGATCGACGGCACCCGCTTCTGGATGTCCTGGTAGTACTTGCCGAAATATTTCCCGGAGGAGACGACCACGGTCTTCGCCTTCTCCGCGTGGCGGCGGTACTCGGGATAACCCTTGAACGATGCGATGATCAGCTTCGCCAGCTGGGCGACGCTGACGTCGTTCTTCGGATTGCCGAGGTTGAAGATCTGGCGCGAGGCGCAGCCATTCTTGTTCTCGATGATGCGGAGGAGCGCGTCCACGCCGTCATCGATGAAGGTGAAGGAGCGGCTCTGCTTGCCGCCGTCCACCAGCTGCAGCGGCTTCTCGAAAATGACGTTCGAGATGAACTGCGTGAAGAGACGCGAGCTGCCTTCCTTCGGCTCGAAGACGTCGTCGAGCTTCGGCCCGATCCAGTTGAAGGGACGGAAGAGCGTGTAATCCAGATTGTCGCGCACGCCGTAAGCGTAGATCACGCGATCGAGCAGCTGCTTCGAGCACGCGTAGATCCAGCGCTGGCGCTCGATCGGGCCGTACACGAGCGCGCTGGTCGCCTCATCGAGTTCGCTGTCCGGGCACATGCCGTAAACCTCGGACGTGGAGGGAAAGAGCACGCGCTTCTTGTACTTCGCGCACTGGCGGACGACCGCGAGGTTCGCCTCGAAATCGAGTTCGAACACACGCAGCGGATCCTTGACGTACTGGATCGGGTTCGCGATCGCGACGAGCGGGATGACCACGTCGCACTTCTTCACGTGATACTCGATGTACTCGCGGTTGATCGTGATGTCGCCCTCGACGAACTTGAAGCGCGGATGCCCGAGGCTGTCCTCGAGCTTGTTGCTGCCGATATCCATCCCGTAGACCTCCCAATCCTTCTGCTTGAGGATGGTGCGGGTGAGCGAGCTGCCGATGAAACCGTTGGCGCCGAGGATGAGGACTTTGAGAGGCATGTGAGTCCCGGGAGATTTAAGTCGCCGAAATGAGCACGCAAGGCGGATCAATGGGAATTGCGGGATGCGGATTGCGGAATGCGGGTTGGATAACGGCGCCGCAATGAAGGCGAAGCTCCAAGGCTGCTCGGCTCCGATGTAGGGGCGTTCCTTGCGGACGCCCGTTCGCGCCGCCAACCAGAAACCATCGCGATCACCGCCCACGACTCCAAGGTAGGGACGGGCGGCCCTGCCCGTCCGCTTCGACGCAGCGAACCTTTCGATCTCAATCCATTTTAACAGGAGAAAACCTAGAGAGATCCGAGATTCGAAATCCGATTCTCGGTTCGCCTCGGCTTTCCTCCTGTTAAAAGCGGATCGAGTTCACATTCGAATTCGAGGGTTAGCCGAGTCCAGCCGGACGGGCGGGCCGCCCGTCCCTACCTTTCGATCCACGCGACCGGGAGGTCGCGTCCCCATTTGGCGCGCATCTGTTCCTCCGGTCTTCCGGCCCTCTGATCATCCGACCATCCAGTCCTCCGGCTTCCGGCCTCAAGCCTTACGCCTTACGCCTTCAGCCTTCCGTTCGCCTTCGGCCTTCAGCCGATTCGCTGCCCGACTTCCAGCACCGGCACCGGCGCGCCGATCCAATTCGTCTTCGTCAGCTCGAGCGCGCCATCCGCGGTGGCGACGACCAGCGGCGTCACGGAAAGAATTTCTCCCGGCTGGCCGCGCGCGCCGCGTGTCACAGGCGTGTCCGACTCCGCCCACCACACCATCAACCGCGTCGGTCCGACATCGGTGAATGCGCCCGGATAGGGATCGGTCACCGCGCGGATGAGATTGAAGATCTGACGCGAGGTCTGGTCCCAGCGGATGCGTCCGTCCTCGGGCTTGCGACCCGTGAAATACGTCGCCTGCGCTTCGTCCTGCACCGTCTCCTTCGCCTTGCCGGCCAGCAGTGCGTCGATCTGGCGGGCGAGC
>CALFNJ010000390.1 GCA_937902865.1 uncultured Opitutaceae bacterium | reverse complement strand
GAAGAGACTCGAACTCTCGACGTCCACCTTGGCAAGGTGGTGCTCTACCAACTGAGCTACGCCCGCAAAGCAGGGTGTTAGGACTAGGGCGGAGCGCGCTTCCGTCAACAGCTTATTTTAGGAGCCTGAAATTTTCGATTTTCGAATCTCGATTTTCGATTGCCGGGCAGCGGAGCCGGCGGAGATCGATCCGCCCTCCATCCGTTTCCGGGGATTGGGAGACTCGGTTCACCACCGAGACAGAGGGACTCGGAAACTCCGGATTCTCCCAATCGAAAATCGAGAATCCAAAATCGAAAATTTCCTACCCTTTCAACTCGAGCCGGTCATCGCCGGAATTGGAGGGTCCGCGGGTGCCGCCGCCGGATTTGCCGGACTTGCGGTCCTTCTTCCCGCCCTCGCCGTAATAGGAATAGTTGCTCGTGTAATAGCCGTAGTCGTCACCAGCGCCGGTTGGCACCTGGTTGAGCACCACGCCGAGCAGCGGCGTCTTGAGGCCCTCGATGATCTGCTGGGCGCGCACGACCATGCTGGCGGGATTGCGCCGGTGCTGGATTAGGAGAACCGCGCCGTCCACGACGCTCGCAAGCACGCTGGCATCACTCACGCCGATGATCGGGGGCGAGTCGAAGATGATCTTGTCGTAGCGACCCCGCAGCTCCGTGACGAGTTCGCGCAGGCGGTTGACGTAAAGCAGGCTGATCGTGAATCCCGGGGTCGCCCCGCTCGGGATGAAATCCAGGTTCGGTGCGATGCCGGGCTGCACGACCGCTTCCAGCTTCTGCTTGCCCAGGAGGAGATCACTCAGGCCCGGCTCCCGGGAACGGCTCGCCAGACGATGCTGGGTGGGACGGCGCACGTCGGAATCGATCAGCAGCACACGTTCGCCGGCCGCGGCCATCAGGCGGGCGAGATGGTGCAGCGTGGTGGATTTGCCTTCACCGGGGCCGGCCGAAAAAATGACGAAGCTCGCGGATTTTCCGGCGGGAAGCGCCAGATTGAGATTCGTCTGGAGGACGCGATACGGCTCGGCCTCCGCCGGATCGTCAGTGACATCGCGATTCGCATCCCGGGTATAGGGAATGACGCCGAGCACCGGGAGCTTCAGCCGGCTCTCGACGTCCGCGACATTGCGGAAGCTCATGTCGAAGTACTCGAGCAGCACCGCCACGCCCACACCGAGGATCGAACCAAAAAAGAGCGAGAAGATCGTGTTCAGCGTCCAGTTGGGCTTGCTCGGGAAGCGGGCAGTCTCGGCCGTGTTCAGGATTTCGATCGTGCGCTTCGGGACCTGGAAATCGATTTCCCGCTGGCGCAGCGTGAGCTTCAGCGTGGTCGAAAGCCGGGTCTCGTCGTCGAGCTTCTGCGCGGCCTCCTCGAAGGGACGCATCCGGTCGCGCGCGGAGAGGATCTGGTCGACGCGGGCCTGGCTGAGCTGGTTCTTGAGCTCGGCGACGCGCGCGTCCGCTTCCTTGTACGAGTTTTCCAGCGAAATTTCGTAGCCGTGGAGCATCGCATCCAGCTGCTCGCGGATCTTCTGCCGGCTCTCGATCGCGGAAATAAGATCCGGATGATTTTCGCCGAGGCGGGCCTTGAGCTTGGTGACGTTCTGGTCGGCCAGGAGATAAGCCTGCAGAAGATTCTGGATGTTCGGATCCTGGATCAGCTCCGAATTGACCAGCGCCAGCCGGTCAGCGGGCGGGATCGCCTTGAAGCGTTCGTACTTCGTCTTGCGCCCGATGGCATCGACGCTGAGCGCGATCAGCGAATTCTGCATCTGGCGCAGCGTCTCGACCTCGATGTCGGACACGCGCACATTGAGATCGACGCCGGAGATGTTGAGGTCCTTGCGCAGCTTCTCGACCACATCGCGCTGTTTCGTGACCGCCTCTTCCTGCGCCGCGAGCTCCTTCTTGAGCTGGGCCATGCCCTCGCGCTGCTCGGACGTGGCGAGCGCGATACGGTCTTCGGAATAGACCTTGGCGATGTCGTTGGCGATGGCCGCGGCGAGCGCGGGATCCTGGGCGTAAACGTTGATATCGATCAGCGAGGAGCTGCGCTGCGACTCGATCCGCACCATCTTCTTGAGGAGATAGGCGAAGCTCTGCGCGGAGGTCAGCGAGGCGCCGCTGCCGAGCGAGGCGGCCAGCCTGGTGTTGAGGCCGAGATGCTCGATGACCGGGTAAAGAATCTTCTCGGACTGCAGGATCTTGAACTGATCCTGGAGGAAGTAAGGGTCGTAGTAATTCGAAACCTGCGCCTGGAAGAGCTTCACCTCGCCCTCGGGCTTCTCGACGCGGATCTTGGTCGTCGCGAGATACCAGGTGGGAAGAAAAGCCGTGACCACCAGCGTGGTGATGACGACGACGGCGAGGACCAGCGCGATGAGCGCCTTGCGCTGCCGCAGCAGCTGCATGAAGTCCGCCAACGAAACGCTTTCCTTGATGGCGGAAGAGGAAGCCATGAACTAAACGGCGCGACGGGCGGACGGGAGGCGCAGGTCAGCGCCTCAGAAGGAGTACCGCGCCGTCAGGCCCATGCGATTACGGTCCAGTTCGCGGGCGGCGTCGTCCGAGGAAACCTTGTCGTAGTCGTAGCTGGCGGAAATGGCCCAGTTCTTGGTCGGCAGGTAGGTCAGCGCCACGCCCAGGCGAGTCGTGTTTTCATCGACGTCCGGGAGGCCGCGGCGGCCCTGCAGCTGCGAAGGCTCCCAGTCGATCGAGGCCGACGCCGTGATCAGGCCGGTGAGGGCGTGCTGCACGTTCACGAAAAAGCGGTTCACCTGCGTGTCCGTGTAGAGCGTCACATTCGAGGACTCCTCCAGCGTGTAGACGTAACCGGCGGTGACATAACTGCCCGGCGCGTAATCATACTTGGTGGTGAGCTCGACGTACGGCGACGTGTCGTTGCGCTCGCCGTCGCGGTGGCGCCACTCGTAGCCGAGGCGGCCGGAGGCCGTGACTTTCTTCGCCACATTGTAGTCGGCGCCCGCGAGCAGATAGTTCGAGGACTTGTCCTTCGTGCTGCCGGCATCGGTGTAATCGATGTCCTGATGACGATATTCGCCCACGGCCTTCAGCTCCGGCAGGACGGCGTAGCTGCCCGAGACGCCATAGAGATTCTCGGTGCGGTCCAGATCGGCGCCCAGGCGAGCGGCATCATAACGGAAGATGAGCGAACGCACCTTCACCGTCACGTCGGCCTTGGGGCTGATGTCGGTGGTGAAGCTGCCGTCGACCTCGTTGCTCTTGAACGACTGGTCGGTGTTGACCGGGAGGCCGTTCAGCACGGACTCGGGATTTTTCTGCACGAGGAAATTGTCGCTCAGGTCGACGTTCGTGCTCTGCGTGAAGGCGTGGGCAACGCGGCCGATCAGCGTATGACTGTCCAAGGTTTTCTTGCCGGGGCGGTTGTTGAAATGATCCAGCGAGAGGAGATAGGACGCCGAAAGGAAGGTCTGATCCGTCACCGAGGCGTTGAAGTCGACCTTGGGCGCCAGCGAGTAGATCGTGCTGCTGATAGCGCCCGTCGGCGCGCCGAAGATGTTGCTGTCGTGCGTGACCGAGCCCGCGACGTCAAAGCTCCAGGCCTTGCCCTGATCCTGCTCCGGAATCGGGGCATAAACGGCCCAAACCGGCCGGACGGCCGCCAAAGCGAAAACAAGGGAAAGTCGCAGGAATTTCATAAGTAGTGACTGGAGACAGACGTGCGCGACCCTAGGCGCAAATCAATGGCTGGATCAACTCATTTCCCGAGGAGGAATCGCGGAAAAATTCCTGCCTGAAACTCGGGAAATCAGAGGCGGAGCACACTCCGATCGCTTGCCCATTCGCTTCCGGAGCGCCTGGGCCCAACCTTCACCCGTTATTTTGCTCTCGCGGGAGGCAGCGCCGGATTGAACAGCACGTAGAGGTTGTCCGCGAGTTTCTGGGGAACGGTCAGCGGAAACTCAGGCGGGACTTTTCCCGTCAGCAATCCGGAGTAGATCTGGCCCCATTCGCCGAATTTCTCGCTCGTCTCCGTCAACGAACCCACCAGCGGACCGCGCAGCGCGAGTTCGGAAAAGAACGGACGGTCCAGCGTGCGCGGCGTCAGCAGGAGTTCGCCGATGGACTGATCAACGGTCACCGCATAAAAATCCCGCAGTCGCGCCGGCTGGGCCCAGACCCGCTGCCGGCCGTACCAGGCGGCACCGGCGGGGATATCGGCCATCACACCGAACCGACCCAATGACTGGCGCTGCTGGAGCTCCAGCCGGAGCCCGAGGAGCAGGCCGGGATAATACGGCGGATAATTGAAATGCATCCGGCGCGGCTCGAGCGCATCTCGCAGGAGCGGCAGGCCTTGCGCCAGCACGAGGATCGCCGCGGCGACGCGAGGCCAGGCCGACAGGGTCGTGTTCGCTTCCAGCAGCACGAAGAAAAACCCCGCGCCGAAAATCATCAGCAGCGGAGAAAGCCACAGCACCGGCAGCCGCTCCGTTTCACCGGAGTTGAAGAAGGCCTGCGACAACACCAGCACCGCGAGCGCCGTCGTGAACACCTGCGCCGTCGCGCCCGCCTCGCGCTGCTCCAGCGTTTCGCCGACGCAGACGATCGGGGTCATGCCCTCGGCCAGCACCGCCAGCGCCTTCTGCGCGACCAGCGCGCTGTCTTCGCGATGGTAGGCGCGGCGCTCGGAGTGGCCGACGATCACGTAGCGGCAGGCGAATTCCGACAGCATTTTCGCGCACACCTCGCCCGTAAAGGCGCCGGACGCATGGATCGAGACGTCCTGCGCGCCCCACGCGACCGGCGTACCGGACAGCAGGTCCTCGCATTGCTGCAGGAACGGTGCCGGCACGCACACGGCGCAGGAGGCGCGCGCATTGCCCAGTCCGGCAACGATCCCGTTCAACAAAGTCGCGTTGGCTGCGCGGCTGCCATTCATCTTCCAGTTGCCTACGATGAGTTTGGCACGCATCACAACCCCACGGTCAAATAACCCGCTATTGTAACGGGCGTTGAAAAGCCGGTCAAACCGTGCTTGGCATG
>CALFNJ010000389.1 GCA_937902865.1 uncultured Opitutaceae bacterium | reverse complement strand
CTCGCTGTCGAGCTGGATGAAGCCACGGTGGCTCTTCACGATCGCCAGCACCGTCGAGAGGCCGAGACCGGTGCCCTTGCCGATATCCTTGGTGGTGAAAAAGGGATCGAAGATCTTTTCCCGGATCTCGGAACGGATGCCGGTGCCTGTGTCGCTCACGCTGATGGCGACGTGCGCACCCGGGCGCGCCTCCGGGTTCATCGCCGCGTAGCTCTCGTCGATCACCCGGGTTTCCACCCGGAGCGTGAGCACGCCGCCCTTCGGCATGGCGTCGCGGGCGTTGACGCACAGATTGAGCAGCGCCTGGTGCAGCTGCGTGGGGTCGCCGCAAATCGTCCAGGGCATTTCCGTCTGCTCCACCACCAGTTGGATTCCTTTGGGGAAAGTCTCGCGGATGATGCCGGCGAGCTCCTCGAGCAAAACAGCAGGCTGGACGGTGAGCTGCTGACCTTCCATGCCCCGGGCAAAGGAAAGGACTTGGCGCACCATGGTGCTGCCGCGCTGGGCGCTGCGCCGGAGTCCGTCGAGGATGCGCGCACGCTGGGGTTCGACGAGGTTTTCGTCCGCCAGCAGGTCGATCGACATCACGATGGGTGCGAGCACGTTGTTGAGATCATGGGCAATGCCGCTCGCGAGCGTGCCGATGCTCTCCAGGCGCTGCACGCGCAACAGTTGGGCTTCGATCTTCTTCCGTTCGGTCACGTCGGAACCGACCGAGAGGATCGAGCGAGGCGTGCCATTCTCGGTGCAAACGAGGGAAGCTCGTGTTTCCATCGTCAGCTCCCGTCCGTCCCGTGCCCGCTTCCGCAGCTCGCCGGTCCATTCTCCGCGCTCGAGCACGGATTTTCTGATTTCGACGTCCCGGACCGCATCGGCCTGCAGGAGCTCCTGCGCCCTGCGCCCCAGCGCCTCCGCGGCTTTCCAGCCGAAAGCGCGCTCGGCGCCCTTGCTCCAGAAAACAATCACATCGTCGAGGTCGGTCGCAATGATCGCGTCCTGCGAACGGTCCAGCAGGGCGGCCTGGTCTCGCAGGCGTTCCTCGGCCTCCCGGCGATCCGTGATGTCGAGGTACATCACCATGGCCCCGCGCTGGGCGTCCTCGAGCGGACTCACGACCACCCGATACCAGCGCGGCGGCACCGGCTGGGCGCACGGAAACTCATGAATGAAACAGGCCTGGCTGCCTCCCAGCACCCGGCTCGCGCCCGCGCCGAGGATTTGAAGTTGAATGGAGGCCGGCCGCTCCGCCCGGACGCCGGCGGTGAGAAAATTGCTGCCCACCTCGCCGAACAATGCCGTCCAGGGGCCACCGTCGGTGCCGGCCTTTTGCCATGACTCGTTGACCGAAATAACCCGGCCGGCGTCATCGATCAGGGCGACTCGGGCGGGAATGGCATTGAGCAGGACGCGCATGGCAAGGCCCTCGCCACGGTGATTCTCCGGTGACGACGCAGCCGCGGAGTTCGGGGAACTGTCCGACGGAGGCATACGGGAAAATCCTGAGGCCGGAAGTCGTTGAGGCAAGGGGTGCTGCGGCGGTAAAATTACCTAGCGGCGGTAAGTATTTTTTCGCCGGCGACCGTTCTTTTCCGACGCCCGATTTTTCCCCTTGCCCCCCGGGAAGCTCTTTGCGGCCATGAGCCTTTGCCATGATCGCACCCGAGACGTTCAATCACATCGAGAATATCAAGAAGCGCGCCGGCCACTTGTGGAGGTTTCTTTGACGTCGATCAAAAGCAGCGAGAGATCGAGGCGATGGACGCCCAGATGGCCGCACCCGGCTTCTGGGACAACAATGAGCGGGCACAGAAGCACATCGGGAAGCTGAACGCCCTGAAGCGGGCCGTGCTGCCGGTCGTGGCCTACCAGAAGAAGGTCGACGACGTCGCGGTGATGGTGGAGCTCGTCGAGGCCGCGACCGCGGCGGAGCGGGACACTTACGAAAAGGAGCTCGAATCGACCGTCGAGGCGCTCGTGGGCGAACTCGATCAGCTTGAGATCGCGTCTTTCCTCACCGGTCAGTTCGACCGCAACAACGCCATCCTTTCCCTCCAGGCTGGTGCTGGCGGCACGGAATCGAACGACTGGGCCGATATCCTTTTCCGCATGTACTCCCGCTGGGCCGAGCGTCGGGGCTACACCCTCGAGGTGCAGGACGTCCAAGTCGGCGACCAGGCGGGGATTTCGAAGGCAACGATCCTGATCAAGGGCGAAAACGCGTACGGCTACGTCAAGGCGGAACGCGGTGTTCACCGGCTCGTGCGGATTAGTCCGTTTGACGCCAACAAGCGCCGCCACACGTCGTTCTGCGCGGTGGATGTCGTGGCTGAGATCACGGACGAAATCGTGATCGACATTCCGGAGGACGAGATCCGCACAGACGTCTA
>CALFNJ010000388.1 GCA_937902865.1 uncultured Opitutaceae bacterium | reverse complement strand
CCAGGCCACCGCCATGAAATGCGGGATCTGCCAGAAGAAGAGCACCGCGAAAAGAATCCAGCCCAGCGCGGAGATGCGGCCTTCGCCCGCGGCCCAGCCGATCAACGGGGGAAATGCTCCGGCCAGCGCGCCGATCTCGGTGCTCCACCGCGACCAGCGCTTCGAAGGAGTGTACCAGCCGAGGTACGAGGCGATCGTCGCAAGGGTGAAGAATGCGGCGAGGCCGTTGACGTTGGCGAAAATGATCCCGAGCGCGGCGACGCACATCAGCCAGCCGAGCACGAAGGCCGAGCCCGGCGCGACCCGTCCGGCCGGAATCGGGCGCTCGGCGGTGCGCTTCATCCGCGCGTCCGTTTCGGCTTCCATCCACTGGTTGAGCGAGGCCACGCCGCCGGCGGCCAGGGAGGTGCCGATGATCACGGACAGCAGTTCGACCCAGAGAAAGGGCGGACGAGCCGCGAGGTAACCGACCAGCGCGGTGACCACTGAAAGCAGGCTGAGCCGCGGCTTGGTCAGCTCGAGATAGTCGCCGAATTTCGCCGGCGCCGGCGCGGGTACAGGTACTTGCTCCGCCGTCATGGGTTCGCCCTCGCTTCGACGACGTCGCGATGCGCCAGCCAGGTGATCCAGAACGTGGTTGCCAGCGTCAGCGCGCCCACCAGTACATGACCGGTCGTCATCACCGCATTGCGGCTCGTCCAGATGATCTGGGCGCCGAGCGTGATCTGCAGCGCAACGAGACAGACCAGGATCGACGCGCCGCAACGCATCGCCAGCGACGCGGCGCGGCTGGTCCAGAGCCGGATGGCAAACCAGCCGAGCGCGATCGTCAGCACCATCGCCATGACCCGATGCGCGAAGTTGATGCCGACGCGGAAGTTCCAGGCCTCGGGCAGGAGGTGTCCATCCGGTGTTGAAGTGGGAAAGTAGGGAATCGCCAGGCCCGCGAAGCTGTGCCGCATGATCGCCGCGATCGCGAGCTGGAGGAAGAGCAGCCCGCAGCAGACGAGGCCCGTGCGCCGCAGGGTGGAGGTGTCGCCGCGCGACCGGCCTTCGATCCACGGCCGTGAACAGGCGGTCGCGAGCGCGAGCAGGGTGCAGATGAACAGTTGCGCCAGGCAGGCGTGCAGCATCGCGAAGAGGCGGCCAAGGCTGGTGTCGACCATTTCGATCTGCAGCCGGTCGCACAGCACGCGCAACCCGCCGACCAGCGCCTGGGCGAGCACGAGGCCTACCGCGAACCACGCCAGCCGCCGCAGCCAGCGCCGCGCTTCCGTCCGCCAGAGCCAGATGGCGAGGATGATCGTCACCGTGCTCATCACGCTCGCGCTGAGGCGGTGGGAATGCTCGGCGAACTTGTCCGGCTCCGTCAGCCAGCCCTTGGGATTGAGCGAGCCGTTCGACAGCGGCCAGTCGAGGAACGCCATGCCGGCGCCGATGCTCGTGGTGAACGCCCCCAGCGTCACCAGCACGAAGACCCAGAGCGTCCCGAGCGCGGCGAACCACGCGAGCGCGGGCTTGTAGGCGGAGGTGCGGTGGGTGGCGTCCATGAGCGGAGGGACTGGTCAGCAGAAGGGCCCATTCTCCCGTCCGCAAACCCTTTGACAATTTTTTCCTCCGGCGAATCCGTAGTGACATGAAATCTTATGTCCGCGGGGCCTTTTGCGCCCTGGGGTGTCTCCTGGCCCTCGCCGGCTGCCAGCGGACGGAAAAGCCGGCGGCCCGGACCGCTGCGGTCCAGCCGGAGGAGCAGCGCTATCCGTTGACCGGTGAAATCGTCGGAGTGGACACAGAGCGGCACCTGCTGAAGGTCCATCACGAGGATGTGCCCGGACTGATGCCGTCGATGACGATGGAGTTCGCCGCCTCGCCCGGGGACATCTCTCTCGCGAAAACGGGCCAGCGGATCCGCGCGGACCTCGTCGGCGACGGCAAGGGCAACTTCCATCTTGAACGGATCTGGCCCGACGATCGCACCGCCGCCGCGATCATGAACGCGAGCGCGCAGGCCCTGCGGCAGGATACCCTGATCCGCGGCCGCAGCGCGTACCGCGAAGTGGGGGAGCAGCTGCCGGAATTCGCGCTCTACGATCAGACCGGCCAGGTCGTGCAGAGCCGGAAATTCCAGGGCAAGCAGATCATGCTCAATTTCATCTACACGCGCTGCCCGGTCGTGACCATGTGCCCGGCGGCGACGCTGAACATGATGGCGGCGCAGCGACTCGCGCGGGAAGCCGGCGTGAAGAACATCGAGTTCGTCTCCGTTTCCTTCGATTCGATCAACGACACGCCGGGCGTCCTGAAGGACTACGCCGATGCGCGCGGAATCGACACGAGCAACTTTTCCTTTCTCACCGGTCCCGAGGGCGCGATCAAGGATCTGCTCACGCAGTTCGGCGTCATCGCGGAATTCGACGGTCCGATCGCCAAGCACACGCTGGCCACGCTGCTGATCGACGAGCAGGGGAAGATCATCCACCGGGCCGACGCGAGCGGTTGGGATCCCAAGGATTTCGTCGCGAAGATGCATCGCTGAGCGCCGGCACCATGACGATTGCCCGTCCGCAGCAGATCCAGATCGCCGTCATCACGTGCAGCGCGATCGCGCTGTTCGCCTTCTTCCGCTTCCTGCCGACCGGCACGAATCTGAGTCACATGGATTTCCGCGTGCAGGGCGGAAATTCCATCGAGATGTGCGATCCGGCCAACCCGCAGTTCATTCCCGTCGTGGATGTCCGCTCACCGGTGAGCATGGTGCTCGTCACCGACGCGCCCGCGGCGGTCGGCCGGGAGGTCGAGGCGCATTTCACGCTGAAGACCGCGAGCGGCAAGCCGGTCGCCCCGGAGGATCTCGTGATCGCGCACACGAAGAAGATGCACCTGCTGATCGCGGATCCGACGCTCACCGATTACCAGCACGTGCATCCCGACGCGACGCGCACTCCGGGCGAATGGACCTTCCGCTTCACGCCGCGCCTGGCGGGCACCTATCGCATTTTCGCTGATTTCACCCCGGTGGCGACGAATCGCGGCCTGTACGCCAACGTCGATCTGCCGGTGGCCGGCGCCGCTGGAGGCGCGGCGGTCACCGCGGCTTCGGTTCCGTCGCGGCCGGCGCTGCAGGCGTGGGCCTACGAGAGCAACGGCTACCCTTTCACGCTCCAGCCTGCGGTCCAGCCGCTGCAGGCGCGGCAGGTGATCGATTTGAAGTTCGGCGTCACGCGCCCCGATGGCGGCCCGGTGCCGATGGAGCCGGTGATGGGCGCCTACGCGCACCTCGTGGCCTTCGACGAAGCCCGCAGCGGCTTCGCGCATCTGCACCCGATGGAGATCGATCTCTCTCAACGCCCGAACGCCACCAAGCCCGAGCTTTCCTTCAAGATCACGATTCCAAAAGCGGGCCGCTACGTCATCTGGGCCCAGGTGAACCTTGGCGGACACGAGATGTTCGTCCCATTCTGGTTCGACGTGGCCTGACGACCGCAAGCCGTCTCGCGCAGAGGCGCGGAGGCGCAGAGATCGGAGGTAGGGGCGTCCCTTGGGGCGCCCGCTTCGGCGATGTGAAGCAGGACAAGGCTCCGACTTGGCCGGCGGCTCGCGCTCGTGATCGAAATGTAGGGGCGTTCTTTACGGACGCCCGTTCGCGCAGCCAGCCGGGAGCACGGGCGTCCATAAAGAACGCCCCTACATCGATCGTCCTCGGCGCCTCTGCGCGAGACTGCCGCTACTGCCGCTCCAGCGTCGTGCTCAGCTGGTAGTCGATGTAGAGCTCGATATTGAGGTCATCGAGCTGGCGGACGGTGACGGGATTGTTCAGCCCTTCGATCACGACGGTGCGCGCACCGAAGGTCCGCTGCGTGTTCCGCGCCTGCTCGCCGATCAGGTCGAGCAGCCGTTCGCGGTATTGCTCGGCGTTGTCCACTGCGAGGCCGATCGAGAGGACCTGCAGGTCCGCGCCCTGGGCGACCTCGATGCCCGCGATGAACTGGCGCAGCTGCCGGGTGCTGGCGAACACGTCCGCGCTGGTGCTGTTCACCAGCGGACAAAGGATGCGAACCGTCGCCTGCAGGATGGCGTTGCTGTAGCTCGACTTGCTCGCCAGCAGACCCGCGCTGCCGGCGAGGCGCAGCGCCCCGTCGTGAAGCTGAAAGCGCGATGATCTTTCGACGTTGGTGCGCAGTCCGTTGAGCGTCTGCTGCACCGCGAGGGT
>CALFNJ010000387.1 GCA_937902865.1 uncultured Opitutaceae bacterium | reverse complement strand
TGAAATCCCCGAGCTCCCCCGAGCGGCGGCCAAGCGCCTCGACGTCGTGCGCATCCGGTTCGTTTTCGAACTCGAGCACCGCGCCGTGGAACAGCATCGCCGCGCAGGAGCCCGACGGCACCACGACCGGCTGCTCGCCGGCGAAGGTCTTCACCGTGTGGCGGACCACCTTGCGGGACGCGGGCCAGTCGCCGCCGTTGAAGGCCGGCTGGCCGCAGCAGGTCTGTCCTTCGGGAAATTCGACCGTGCAGCCGAGGTATTCCAGCACCTGGACCGTGGCCGCGGCCACGTCGTCGTAAAAGGCGTCGCACAGGCACGTGGCCATGAGCTGCACACGCTTGCCGGTGAGGGGAGAACGCTCGGAGTTAAGCATGGTGTGAGAGTCGCGATTCAACGCTGCTCCACCCCCCTAGGCTTGCAAACGAAAATACGAGTACGGGAGAATTTGGTAGATTCTCGCACACGCCGTTTTCATCCTGCTTCTTTCTCTTTCCCCTCATGCCTTCCACGCTCTACTCCGCTGCCATCGATCTCGGCGCCACCAGCGGCCGCGTCATCCTCGGCGCCTGGTCGAAAAACAAGCTCACCCTCACCGAGGCCCATCGCTTTCCGAACGTTTTCCGTTCGCTCAAGACGCATGACTACTGGGAAATCGGCACGCTCTGGCACGAGGTGCAGGTCGGCCTGCGCAAGGCCGCCGCGCTCCTGCCCCGCGGCGCCAAGCTCGCCTCCGTCGGCGTCGACACCTGGGGCGTCGACTACGTGCTGCTCAACGACGCCGGCCGTCTCGTGTTTCCCGTCCACGCCTACCGCGACGCCCGCACACAGGCCGGCCTCGGTCATCTCGCCAACACCCGCGCCGCGCTCGAGCGCATCTACGCGGCCACCGGCATCCCGAACGTTTTCTACAACACGAGCCTCCAGCTCGAAGAAGTCGTCGCGAGCTGCCCGGCGGTCGCCGATCTCGCGACGCGCTGTCTCTTTCTGCCCGACTACCTGAATTACCTTCTCTCCGGCCGGATGGAGAACGAGCTGACGATCGCCAGCACGTCGCAGCTGCTCGACGTGCACGACACCGACTGGTCGCGTCCGACGCTCGATCATTTCCATATCCCGCCGCAGTGGTTCAGCCGCCCGGTTCTCGCTGGCACGAAGCTCGGCCGGGTGAAGCACCTGCCCGAGCTGGCCGGCACCCAGGTGATCGCCGTCCCCGGCCACGACACCGCGTGCGCCTACGACGCGATGCCCGCTTCGCCCGATGGCGACGATCTCTACCTCAGCTCCGGCACCTGGTCGCTCGTCGGCTTCGAGAGCGACAAGCCGCTGCTCGGGCCCGAGGCGCTGAAGGCGAAGATCGCGAACGAGCGCATCGGCGACGGCCGCTATCGTCCGCTGACGAATGTCTTCGGCCTCTGGCTGCTCGAGGGCATCATGAAGGACTTCAGCAGCCGTCCGGAAAATGACAAGGCGTGGAGCGCCCTGATCGCCGCCGCGGAAAAGCTGCCGGCGCCGGCGCCGCTCGACCTGTCGGATCCCGCCTTCGCCAATCCGCCTTCGATGAAGGGCGCGATCGACGCCCAGTTGAAGAAACGGAAACTGCCGGTCCCGAAGAATCTCGCCGCCTACACGCGCCTGATCTGCCACTCGCTCGGCCAAGGTCACGCCAAGGCCATGCAGGCCTTCGAGCGCATGTCCGGCCGCCGCTTCCGGCGCATCCTCATGGTCGGCGGCGGTTCCAAGAATCGCCTGCTCTGCCAGGCGACCGCGGACGCTGCCGGGATCCCGGTCATTTCCTTCAATCTCGAGGGCACCGCCGTCGGCAATCTCGCCAGCCAGCTCATCGCGCTCGGCGCGGTGAAGGATCTCGCGACGTTCCGCGCTCATCTCGCCGCGACGCTGAAGCAGAAGGCGTACGCGCCGAAGACGGCTAGGTAAGGTGGAGCGCGTTGTCCCTAACGCGCTGAAGAGCCTGCCCGCGTCAAAAGCCAGACGGAGCCAAACAGCGCGTTAGGGACAACGCGCTCCACCTCGGAAAGCTTCGATCCGCCGTTACCAGATCTCCACCCGCTCCGACTTGGGCCGGCGCATGGGCGCGCCTTCCGGCACCGCGAACGCTGCGGCAAATTCATCCAGGTTGGAAAGCGGGCCCAACACGCGAAATTTCGCCGGTGAGTGCGGATCCGTATTCACCTGCAGGCGCAGCGCCTCGGGCCGCGAATTGCCGCGCCACGCGCTCGCCTGGCTGAGGAAGAAGCGCTGCTCGGGCGTGAACCCGTCGATGCGCTCATGGGGTTTCCCCGCGAGCGCCTTCTGCAGAGCGGCGTACGCGATCTTCACTCCACCCAGGTCCGCGATGTTTTCACCCTGCGTGAGCTCGCCGTTGATATGGAGATCGTCGACCGCCACGTAGGCGGAGAACTGCCGCACAATTCCCTTCGCGCGTTCCTCGAAGCGCCGGGCGCTTTCCGGCGTCCACCACTCCGTGAGATTGCCGACGGCGTCGAACTTGCGACCCTGATCGTCGAAGCCGTGGGTCATCTCGTGCCCGATGACCGTGCCGATCGCGCCGTAGTTCACCGCGTCGTCCGCCTGCGGATCGAAGAACGGCGGCTGGAGGATGCCCGCGGGAAACACGATCTCGTTCATCGAGGGATTGTAATAGGCGTTCACCTGCGGAGCGGCCATCCCCCACTCGGTGCGGTCCACCGGCCGGCCGATTTTCGCGAGCTCGCGCTGCACGTTGAAGGCCCGCGCGCGGAGGACGTTCACCACATAGGGGCCGCGCTCCACG
>CALFNJ010000386.1 GCA_937902865.1 uncultured Opitutaceae bacterium | reverse complement strand
CGCCGCCGCCTCAGGCGCCCAGCTCTTCCCAGCGCGCAAACGCCCGCGCGTGCTCCTGCTCCACCGCATCGAGCCGCGTCTTCACCTCGGTAAATTTTTTCGCCTCGGCGCGATAGAAAACCGGGTCCGCCAGCTTCGCCGCGAGCTCCGCCTGTTCTTTCTCCAAAGCCTCGATTTTCGCCGGCAGCGCTTCGAGTTCCTGCCGTTCCTTGTTCGTCAGCTTGCGCGCCGGCCTGGCTACGGGAACCGGGACCGCTGCCACCACTTTCTCTCCGCCCTTTTCCTTTTTGCCACCGGCCGCCTTCACCCGGGCCTCGCGCTTTTCCTGTTCGCGGCGCCAGTCGGCATAGCCGCCCACGTAGTCGCCGATCTGACCGTTGCCTTCGAACACGAGGGTGCTGGTCACGACATTGTCCAGGAATTCGCGGTCATGGCTCACCAGCAGCAGCGTGCCCTGGTACTCGACCAGCAGGTCCTCGAGCAGGTCGAGGGTCTCGGCATCGAGGTCGTTCGTCGGCTCGTCCAGCACCAGCACGTTCGCCGGCTTGGTGAAGAGCCGCGCGAGCAGGAGGCGATTGCGTTCGCCGCCCGAGAGCACGCGCGCTGGGGTGCGGGCGCGGTCAGGAGCGAAGAGGAAATCCTGCAGGTAGCTGATCACGTGCCGCGTCCGGCCGTCGATCGTCACGGTCGGATTCCCGTTCGCGATGTTGTCGGCGACGGTCTTGTTGTCGTCGATCTGCGCGCGCATCTGGTCGAAATACACGACTTCGAGATTCGTCCCGTGCTTGAGCGTGCCCGCCGTGGGCGTGAGCTGGCCGAGCAGGAGCTTGATCAGGGTCGTCTTCCCCGCGCCGTTCGGGCCGATCAGGCCGATCTTGTCGCCGCGCAGGATCGTCGTCGTGAAATCCCGCACCAGCACGCGGACGTCGGGATAGGAGAACGCGACCTTCTCCGCCTCGATCACCTTCACGCCCGAGCGTTCGGCTTCGGCCAGCTTGAGATTGACGTTCCCCGTGCGCTCCCGCCGGTCGCGGCGTTCGGCCCGCATCTGCATCAGCTGGTTGATGCGCGCGGTGGCGCGCGACCGCTGCGCCTTCACGCCGCGGCGAATCCACTCCTCTTCCTGCGCGAGCTTCTTGTCGAACAGCGCCTGCTGCTTCTCCTCGGCCTCGAGGACCTCCTGCTTGCGGATGAGATACGTGTCGTAGTCGCACGCCCAGCTCGCGAGCCGGCCGCGGTCGAGCTCGACGATCCGGGTCGCGAGCCGCTTGAGAAACGCCCGGTCGTGCGTGACGAAGAACAGCGGGAGCTTCTCATTGAGCAGAAATTCCTCGAGCCAGAGGATCGACTCGATGTCGAGGTGGTTGGTCGGCTCGTCGAGCAGCAGAAGGTCGGGCTGCCCCGCCAGCGCGCGGGCCAGCAGCGTGCGGCGCTTCAACCCGCCGGACAGCTCGGCAAACCCGGACTGCGCCGGCAATTGGAGCCGTTCGATGAGATTTTCGACGCGGACATCGCGCTCCCAGTCCTCCTCGTGCTCATGCGGGGGCCGCAGTCCACTGAAGACGATGTCGTGCACCGAACCCCGCACATCCGCCGGCACCTCTTGGGTCAGCCGCGTGTAAACTGCGCCCGCGGGCCGGGAAATGTCACCTGTGTCGGGCTTCATCTCGCCCACGATCACCCGCATCAGCGTGGATTTGCCCGCGCCATTGCGGCCCACGAGGCAGACGCGCTCGCCCGGATCGATCTGGAAATTGACCTTCGCCAGCACCGGCGGACCGCCGAAGCTGAGACTGACATCGAGCAAATTGAGCAGAGAAGCCATGGCTGAAACGTTCCAACGTGAACCGTGAAACGGCGCTGCGCAATGGCAGAGCCCGTGAGCGCAGCGATTCATTTGAACCAACTCCTCTAGTGTTTGG
>CALFNJ010000385.1 GCA_937902865.1 uncultured Opitutaceae bacterium | reverse complement strand
GATGATCAGCACCGGATTGCTGTCGGGAACGACAATCGCCAGCCGACGCGCGTTGTCGGCCTCCAGCGCGTCCGACTCCAGCGAGACCCCGATGCGGTGCGTGCCCGACTTGTCGAAAATGATCTCCAGTTCCCGCTGCATCGTGCCGCCGGCCGGAACCTTGTCGATCACCAGATTCACCGGCGGCGGCGCCCCGTCGACCTGAACCGCCATGCGCACTGCGTCGGCGTCGCCAACGGACTCGAGGCACTGCAGCTGGCGCTGCTGGCCCGCGGCATTGGTCCCGGCGACGAGGTCATCGTGCCGGCGCACGGCTACATCGCGACGTGGCTCGCGGTGACGCACACCGGGGCACGTCCGGTGCCGTGCGAATGCGACGAACGCACCTACAATCTCGACCCGGCCCGCCTGCCCGCGCTCGTCACCCCGCGGACCAAGGCGATCCTTCCGATTCATCTCTACGGCCAGACCGCGGACATGCTTGCGATCAACGCCTTCGCCGCCAGCCGCGGCCTGTTTGTCCTCGAGGATGGCGCGCAGTCCCACGGCGCCCGCTGCCGCGGCCGCGCGAGCGGCAGCCTGGGCGACGCGGCGGGCATCAGTTTCTACCCGAGCAAGAATCTCGGCGCGCTGGCCGACGCCGGCGCCATCACCACCTCCGACGCGACCTTGGCGGACCGGCTCCGCCACCTGCGCAACTACGGGTCAAAGGTCCGCTACCAGAACGACTATCCCGGCATGAACTCCCGCCTGGAGGAACTGCAGGCCGCCTTCCTCCGTGTAAAGCTGCCCCTCTTGCCGGAGTGGAACGCCCGCCGCGCGCGGATCGCCCAGCGCTATCTTTCCGAACTGAAAGGCGTCGGCGATCTCGTGCTGCCGTATGTCCCCGACTGGGCCGAA
This sequence comes from uncultured Opitutaceae bacterium, assembly GCA_937902865.1. Classification (GTDB taxonomy): domain Bacteria; phylum Verrucomicrobiota; class Verrucomicrobiia; order Opitutales; family Opitutaceae; genus CAIUWA01. The sequence goes on along the minus strand of CALFNJ010000385.1, from coordinate 998 downwards.
CCGGTCTGGCATCTCTTCGTCATCCGCACTCGCCGCCGCGCTGCGCTCCAGGAATACCTCGCCGCCCGCGAGATCGGCACACAGGTGCACTATCCCGTGCCGCCGCACCTGGCGGGCGCCTACCGCGGCGCCGGCTGGAAACGCGGTGACTTCCCGCTCGCGGAACGCCTCGCCGAAGAAGTGCTGAGCCTGCCGATCGGACCACATCTCACCGCTGCGCAGGTCGATCACGTCTGCGCCGCCGTGCGCGAATTTTTCGCGTCCGCCTGACGCCGCACCCAAACGGCCCGCTGCCGGGAGTGTCACGTATTACGTGACATCCCGGCCTGATCCGCCGGGTTTTAACTTGAAGGCGCGGGGAATGCCCTGCTGGCATGGCCGCCACCCGCATGCCCGCCCGCGCCTCATCTGGTTTTTTCGCGCATCTCAATCCCTTCACGCTCGTGCGGCGGCTGGCGACCCAGCGTGAGCTGCTCTGGCAGTTCACGCTTCGCAACTTCGACGTTAAGCACAAGGGCAGCGCCATCGGCGTCGGCTGGGCCGTGCTGAATCCCCTGCTCCTGCTCGGCCTCTACTTCGTGGTCTTCGGCAAGATTTTCCCGGGCCATTTCGGCGCGATCTCCGACGAGACCCCGGTGGACGTCGCACTGGCCCTGCTCGTCGGCCTCACGGTTTTCCACTTCCTGGCGGAAGTCATCGTCCAATCGCCCGCGGTGATTGTCAGCAACACCAACCTGGTGAAGAAGGTGGTTTTCCCCCTCGAGGTCCTGCCCCTGGCCAATCTCGGGGCCTGCTTCCTCAACTTCCTCATCAGCCTGGCGCTGGTGTTCCTCGGCCAGATCATCTTCGGCCGCGGCCTGTTCGTGACGTCGCTCTGGACGCTCGCGCTCATCCCGCCCGTCCTGCTGCTCGGTTCCGGGCTGGCCTGGCTCCTGGCCGCGTTCGGCGTGTTTTTCCGCGACCTCACGCAGCTGACCCAATTTCTCACGCTCGTGCTG
>CALFNJ010000384.1 GCA_937902865.1 uncultured Opitutaceae bacterium | reverse complement strand
TCCTCAATGCGTGATGGCAGGCTGGACGAATCGGGCGGCAGCGACTGGGTCAGCGACAGACCGGCGGAGTTCACTGTCATGCGCGTGCGCCAGAGCAGCCGGCGACGATTGCTGGCGGCGGACGCGTAGTCGTACGCGGAGGCCACGACATAATAGAGTTCCTGCTCCGCCTGATCGACGAACAAGGCATGCTTCGGGTCGCTGGCCTCGTATTGATGGACCCCGTTGACAAACAGAATCACGTCGGTCGGCACCCCCGCCTGGACCATGGCATCCACCGCTTCGAGGGCTGAAACCATCTGGCGGGCGAATTTCTGGCCTCCGACCAGCATCGCCCGGTTGAGGAACGCCTGCCGCTCTCCGAAGATCGGTTCGCTCTTTCCGCCATTGTACGCTCCCCAGGTGTAGACGATCAGCAGCGTCGGGCGCAGGGGACCCGCCGGCGCGGGCAGATAGCCGTTCGTGGCGAGACTCTTTTGCAGGACGCCCTGCAGCTCGGTGGCCGTCATCGGATTGGACGGGCTCGTGAAATCGCCGAATTCGTGGAATCCGGAGGCCTGCAGGACATAGTAGGCCGGCCGCGCCGGAGACACCGGCGGCAGCTTTTTCCCTTCGTCCGTCATTTCCGTGATCACCGTCAGCTCCAGCTGCGGATTTTTCTGCAGCGATTTCGGAAGCAGCGAAAAACTGAAGCCGGACTCGTTCTTTTCGTCTGCGAGCACGGGGCCCGCCTGGACCTTCCTCGTTTCCGCAGGAGCCGGAGCCGGCAGGTGCCGGCCTGCTTCCGCGGCGAGGCTTGTCGCGTTGCACGCCGTCGCTGCCAACAGCGCGCCGAGGAAGAGCCGCGCACCCAGAGCGCTGCGCTCCACTTTTTTGCCCAAGGGGATGTTCATCGGGATTCCGCGTGGAGCAGGAACTGATTCGGACGCATCCGGATCGAGGTAGAGACGCGCGGCCCGCGGGTCCGGGCTCGAAGGTGGAACGCGTTGACCCCAACGCGTTGAGAGACGTTGCCAACATTGGAGGCGGACGGAGCCAACAACGCGTTAGGGACAACGCGTTCCACCTCAGAGTTAAGCCGGA
>CALFNJ010000383.1 GCA_937902865.1 uncultured Opitutaceae bacterium | reverse complement strand
CCGCCTGCCGCAAGATCGCGTCTGCGACTCCGTCCGCCTCCCATGCCTGACGCCGTCCTGCTCCCGCCTCCGCCGCCCGCCCGCGCTGCCGGTCCCGCTGTCCGCGTCCTGCTGGCCCTGATCCGCGGCTATCAGCGCACGCTCTCCCCGCTGCCCACGCTCTTTCTCGGGGCCTCCTGCGGCTGCCGCTTTTCCCCCACCTGTTCGCACTACGCCGCGGAAGCGGTGCAGGTCCACGGGGCTTGGCAGGGCGCGTGGCTCACGCTGCGCCGGCTCGCCCGGTGCAACCCGCTGCATCCCGGCGGCCTCGATCCCGTGCCGGCGCCGAAATCGACCCGCCGCGAGTGCGTCGCCTGGAAACCCAAGGCGGCCCGGCACTCCGTCGCCGCTCCGGCCAGCTGAGGCCGCAACGGCTGCGGTTCTTCATTCTTCCTTCCTCTTTCCTCCTTTCCTTTTCGCATGGACAAAAAGAACACCACCATCGGCGTCCTGTTGCTGCTCGCCGCTTTCGCCGCCCTTTACCTTGCCCCCCGCAGCACGCCGCCCGCCCCGCCCGTCCGCGAAGTGGGCAAGCCCGCCGGCGTTCCGTCCTCGCCGAGCCCCGCGCTCCAGACCGCCGTAACCGCGCCCACTTCGCCGTCCGATGCCGCTTTTGCCGCCGTGGTGAAGGAAGGCGATGACGCCGGCATCACCACGCTCGCGAATGATTTCGTCGAAGTGCACTTCACCGATTTCGGAGGCGCCATCCGCGACGTCGCAATGGTGGCCAAGGATCCCGACAAGAAGAAGGAGCCGGGCATCCACTACATCTACTCGGCCGAGAAGAACGAGCCGGACCAGCCCTACGTCTTCAACCGGCTGCACGCCGAGCCTGCGCTGGCATTCGTCGATTTCCCCGGACTCGACCGCCACACGCGTTACGAAAAAGTCTCCGCCACCGCCACCGAGGTGGTGTTTCGCGCCGTTTTCGAAAATCGCATCGAGGTCACCCGCCGCTACGTGCTGTCGCCGAATGAAGTCGGCGCCACCGATCCCTATCAGATCCGGCACGAGACGACCTTCCGCAACCTGACCGCCCAGACCGCCGCGCTGCCCCACGCGCTGCTCAACCTCGGCACCGCCGCGCCGCTCAACGCGCGCGACTACGGCCGCTACCTCAGCACCGGCCGCAACGCCAACGGCAAGATCAGCTTCACCCAGCGCGACTCGCTTCAGGGCGGCGGTTTCCTGAGCAACTTCGGCATCGGCTCGCGCGCCCCGATCCCGAGCGTCGAGGTCTCCGGTCCGTTCCTCTGGACCTCGGTCAACAACCAGTTTTTCACCAGCATCTTCACCTCCGATCAGCCCGCGGCCGCCTTCGTCACCCGCCGGGTGGAGTTGCCGCCGTTCCCCGGCGCCGCCGTTCCCGCGGTCGGCGTCACCGGCGGCGCCCGCTTCGACCTGCCGCCGCTCGCCGCACAGGGGGAAGCGAAGATCGCCGGCAGCCTCTATGTCGGACCCAAGGAATACCGGCGCCTCGCCAACGTCGAGGTCTTCAAGGCCGACCAGGACGGTTCGATGCAATACGGTTTCTGGAGCTTCTTCTGCCGGCTGCTCGTCAGCCTGATGACCTGGATCCACGGCCTGGTCCCGAACTGGGGCCTCGCGATCATCCTGACCACGCTGACCCTCAAGACGCTCTCGCTGCCGCTCACCCTCAAGGCCTCGCGCTCGATGAAGCGGATGCAGAAATTCCAGCCGGAGATCCAGGCCCTCCGCGAGAAGTACAAGGACAACCCGCAGAAGATGCAGGCCGCCATGATGGAGCTCTACAAGGCCCACAAGGTGAACCCGATGGGCGGCTGCCTGCCCATGCTGCTCCCGATCCCGTTCTTCTTCGGCTTCTACCAGATGCTCCAGAGCACCGCGGAACTCCGTTTCGCGGAATTCCTCTGGTCGCATGATCTTTCCGCGCCCGACACGGTGCTGCAGATCGGCTCCATTCCGATCAATGTCCTGCCGCTGATCCTGGGCGTCACCATGATCTTCCAGACCCGCCTCGTGCCGCAGCCCGCCACGGTGGACAACACCCAGGCGACCTTGATGAAATTCATGCCGGTGGTCTTCACGCTGGTCTGCTACGGCCTTCCCAGCGCGCTCTCGCTCTACTCGACCACCAACGGTCTGTTCACGATCGTCCAGCAGCTCGTCATCAACCGCATGAAAGAGGACGAGCCTGTTGCCGTGACCGCCGCCGGTGGCAAGACGGTGAAGAACGTCACGCCTCCGAAGAAGAAGTAGGCCCATCGCTCCCAAGCGATGGGCGCCGGACGGTTGAAAAGGTAGGGACGGGCGGGCCGCCCGTCCGGTTCGACTCCGTCAAACTTGGATCCGTGCCCGTCTCCGATCCTCGGAGTTCCACCACAAAGACAAAGGCACGAAGGCACAAAAGCCCGAGGGAGAACCAGCCTTCGTGCTTTTGTGCCTTTGTGGTGAAATCCGGGGATTGGAATACGGACGATAGCTTGGGGTAGGCAGAATCCAACCGGACGGGCGGGCCGTCCGTCCCTACCTTTTCAACCGCCGGCGCATGACACAAAAATCAGTGTTCATCCGCCCCCTTCTATGGTTAACACGCCGGTCGCCATGCCATCCACGGACTCCACCGCCACCGTCCCGGACGCCGCTGCGTCGGTCGCAGGCGAGATCGGACTCGTGGAACCGCACGATTTTCACCATCGCGCGCCGTTCACCTTCGACAGCGGCCAGACGCTCCCCGGCTTCACGCTGCGCTATGAAACCTACGGCCAGCTGAATGCCGCCGGCGACAACACGGTCGTGATCTGCCATGCGCTCAGCGGCGATCATCACTGTGCCGGCATGCACCCGGGCGATCGCAAACCGGGCTGGTGGAACAACCTCATCGGTCCCGGGAAGGCGGTGGACACCCGTCGCTTCTTTGTCGTCTGCGCCAATGTGCTCGGCGGCTGCGTCGGCTCGACCGGTCCGTCCTCGGTCAATCCCGAGACCGGGCGGACCTACGGCGTGTCGTTTCCGTTCGTCACGATCCGGGACATGGTGCGCTCGCAGAAGCTGCTGCTCGATCATCTCGGCGTGAAATCGCTCTATGCCGCGATCGGCGGCTCCATGGGTGGCATGCAGGTGCTGCAGTGGGGCATCGAGTTCCCCACCTATACCCGCCGCATGCTCGCGATGGCCACGACCGCGCGCGAAAGCGCCCAGGCCATCGGCTTCAACGTCGTCGGCCGGCAGGCCATCATGCAGGACCCGTCGTGGAACCGCGGCGATTATCCGAAGGACGGCGGCCCGCGCGTCGGCCTCACGATCGCGCGCATGATGGCGCACATCACCTACCTCAGCGACACGTCGATGGACCGGAAATTCGGCCGGAAACAGGCGGAGGTCGCGAGCACCGACGCCACCACGCTCGGCCTGAAGCGCTTCGCCGTGGAGAGCTACCTCGACCACCAGGGGAAGAGCTTCATCAACCGCTTCGACGCGAACTCCTACGTCTACATCACGCACGCGCTGGACAGCTTCGACCTGGCCGACGAGCACGGCTCGCTCGAGAGCGCGTTCAAGGACGTGCAGGCGGAGACCCTCATCATCGGCTTCACGAGCGACTGGCTCTTCCCGCCCGACCAGAACCGCGCGATCGCCCTCGCCCTGCTCCGCGCCGGCAAGCGCGCCAGCTATGCCGAGCTCTCGATGGACCTCGGCCACGATTCCTTCCTGCTCGAATCGCCCCAGCTCTACGACCTCGTGCGCGGCTTCCTCGAGCGCGCCCAGCCGTACGTCTTCGACTTCGCGATCTAGCTCCCGGACATGGCCAAGATTAAAAAAAGCACTCGGGCGCTCGTCACCTCACCTGTCATCGATGCTCACATCCATGGGGTGCGAGGGCTGCGCGTCATGATGGATCGCGATCTCGCCGCGCTGTACGGGGTGCCGACCAAGTCGCTGAACCTCGCGGTCAAACGAAACTCCGAGCGCTTCCCGGCGGATTTCATGTTTCAACTTAACCGCGAGGAGGTTGCGAACTTGAGGTTTCAATTTGAAACCTCAAGTCCCTCCCATGGGGGACGGCGGTCCATGCCTTACGTCTTTACCCAGGAAGGTGTCGCCATGCTTTCCGGCATCCTCCGCAGCCCACGCGCTGTCGCCGTGAACATCGAGATCATGCGCGCATTTGTCCGGCTGCGGCGGCTGGTGCTCTCCGTCGATGAACTGGCTGGCAAAGTTGCAGCGCTGGAAAAAAAATATGACGGGCAGTTCGGCTTGGTTTTCGATGCGATCAAGGAATTGATGGCTCCATCTTCCGATGATCCGGACGAGGACGGCACGATTGGCTTTCTCGGAGCGCCCAAAAAAGCCAAGCCTGCGACACCATGAGCAAGCTCGTCGAAAAGCGCACGGTCGACATGCGCATCATCGGGGAATGGGTCCAGCCCGGCACGCGGGTCCTCGACCTTGGCTGCGGACGCGGCGTGCTGCTCGATTATCTCGTGCAGACGAAGCAGGTCGCGGCCGTCGGCGTGGACCTGGATTTCGCGCGCATCTCCGCCTGCGTCAGCCGCGGCGTCACCGCCTACCAGGGCGACATGGTCTCATTCATGCGCGCGTTTCCCGCCCGGCATTTCGCGCGGGTGATCTGCTCGCGCACCGTCCACGAGCTGAACGATCCCGCCGAAGTCATCCTCGAGGCGCTGCGCGTCGGCCAGGCCGTCACCGTCGGCTTCGTCAACCACGGCTACTGGAAGAACCGCCTCGATGGCCTGATCCGCGGCCGCAAGCTGCGCAACGAGGTGTACACCACCGACTGGTTCGAGAGCCGCCCGACCAATCCCGTCTCGATCGCCGACTTCGAGCATTTCTGCGCCGCCAAGGGCATCACGATCACGCGCCGCGCCCACCTCGGCGGCGACTGGAAGACGCCCTGCCACCTGCGCCCGAATCTGTTCGCCGGCTACGCGCTGTACGACCTCACGCGATAAAATCGCGGATCGAAGGTAGGGCGCGTTGTCCCCAACGCGCCGGTTCGGCTCATTCGATCGCAAAACGCGGTTAACGATTTCGGCGCGTTAAGGATAACGCGCCCCACCACGCGACGAGGACATCGCGTCCCAATCGTTCATCCTTTTCCACCCTGGACCGATGCCTTGAAACCTCCGTCTCCGAAAAATCACCGACGGAGCCAACCAGCGCGTTGAGGTCAACGCGCTCCACCTTGAACGTTCAACGTTGAACGTTGGATGTTGAACGTTGCGCCCGGCGGGCTCGCCGCAGCCGCGCCGCGTGGATCACGCAGACGCAATCCGCGCCGTCGTCCGTGTGCAGCCAGTGCGGCTCCAGCTCCGCGAACTCCCGGTCGATCGCGGGACGCAGTCCGCCCACTTCGATCAGCACGATGCCGTCCGGTGACAGGCGGCTGCGGGACTGCTTCAGCAGCTCGCGGATGATCTCCAGCCCGTCCTTGCCTCCGTCATGCGCCAGCCGCGGCTCGGCCTTGAACTCCGGCTCCTGTGCGTCGACCCACGCGCTCGGTTCGTACGGCGGATTGCTGAGAATGACATCGTATTCCACCGGCGGCACCGACTTGAACACGTCGCTGCGGTGCAGCGCCACGCGCCGCTCGAGTCCATGCGCCGTGACGTTGAGCTTCGCCACTTCCAGCGCATCGGCGGAAAGGTCGACGGCGTCGACCTTCGCCTTGGGAAAATGCTGCGCCAGCAGGATCGCGAGGCAGCCCGAGCCGGTGCAGACGTCCACCACGCGCCGGACTTTTTCCGGCTGCCGCAGCCAGTCGTCCAGCTGCCGGGGGATGATCTCCACGAAATAGCTGCGGGGGATGATCACTCGTTCGTCGACGTAGAAGCGTTGTCCGCCCAGCAGCGCCTCATGCGTGAGATAGGCGGCGGGAACGCGGCCGTAGATGCGCCGCCCGAGCATCTCCCGCAGCGCCTCGTTCTGGGCCGGAGTGAGGCGCTTCGTCAGCGCCCGGCGATCCGTGTCGAGCGGCCAGCCGAGCGCGTGGAGCATCAGGTAGAGCGCCTCGTCGTGCGCGTCAGGCGCGGTCTGTCCCAGCGCCACCTTCTCCCGGGCATACAGCCGCACCGCGAACTCGAGCCAGGCTCCCAGCGTGGAGAGCTCCGCCGCCGCTCCGGCCAGGGAATCACTTTTTCGGCGGCTCATCGGTCGTCAGCACATGCACATGATTGTGGATGTGATCGGGGCAATAGCACTGGTCGCCGGCGCATTTCGAACAATACCGGAAATCGAGCCGCGGCTCGTCGTTGCTGTTGCGGCCGCAGACATGGCATTTGTGCCGCGGCGCCTCGTCCTCCTCCGTCGGCGCCATCCGGCGCGCCTGCGCCTGCATCCGGCGGCGGCCGACGCGGAGGTCGAGCCAGATGTCCCGGCCGAAGAAGAGCAGGAAATTCCCCGTCGCCGCCAGCACCGCGAGCTTCGTGTTGAGTCCGCCGGTGAAAAACGACCACGCGTAGCCCGCCCAGGTGATGATCGCCAGCCAGCGCACCTTCACCGGCAGGATGAAGAAAACGTAGATGACGAAATCCGGGTTCAGATATGCGAACGCCAGAAAGATCGAGCCGCCGATGAACAGATTGCTGGTGGCCTGGAAGGGCGTCACGAACGCGACGCCGACCGTCAGCAGATAACCCGTGAGCAGAAAGAGGTTGTACCGCAGCGTGCCCCAGTAGCCCTCCAGCGTGTTGCCCATCAAATAGAGAAAATAGATCGCGAAGGCGATCAGGGCCCAATGCGTCATGGGCGGGATGAACAGAAAGGTGACCAGGCGCCACACCTCGCCGTGCATGACCAGCACCGGAGCGAAAAGCACCTGCATCGGATCGAGCCGCTGGAGCAGGAACAACAGATAGAACAGCGTCTGCCCGATCACGAGGTAGAGCGTGAGATGCGGGATCGCGAAAGGTTCGAGACGGCGTTCGATGCGTTTGAGCCAGGACATGCGGTGACTGTTACACCCTGAGCATAGCGGCTGCTTCGGGTGAAATCAAAAAACCGGCGTCGAAACCCTATTTTTGCACCGGCCGCTGCTCCGAAAGGTGGGGCGCGTTATCCCTAACGCGCCGGTTCGGCTCATTCGGTCGCAAAACGCGGACAAC
>CALFNJ010000382.1 GCA_937902865.1 uncultured Opitutaceae bacterium | reverse complement strand
CCTCCGGCGGAAAAGCGCTCTCAGTTTTCGCAATGGTTTCATCGGACGGTGTCTTTCTTCTTTCCTCTCTAGCGTTCTCTTTCGTCAGTGCGGGCGTCTGCGCTTGGTTCGGCGGAGGCGGGAGAAAGATTAAGATAACGAGGAAAGAGAAAGAGGGAGTTCACTCCGTCCGCAGCGCCACGACCGGATCGATCCGCGCCGCGCGGCGGGCCGGCAGCCAGCAGGCGAGCACGCCGACCAGGCCGAGAATGACGGCGACGCCGAGGAAGGTCGCCGGATCGAGCGGGGTGATTTCGAACAGCAGCGTCGTCAGAAACCGCGTGAGTCCGGCCGCGACCGCGATGCCGATCGCCAGCCCGACGCCGGTAAGCCGCAGGCCGCGTCCGGTCACGAGGCCGACGATGTCCCAGGTGCCGCCGCCGAGCGCGATGCGCACGCCGATCTCGGGGATGCGCTGCGTCACCGTGTAGGACATCACGCCGTAGAGACCAACCGTCGCCAGCAGGATCGCGACGCCCGCGAAACCGCTCATGAGTCCGAGGCAGAAGCGGCGGATCGCCAGCGTCTCGGCCATCTGAGACTCAACCGAGGCATAGCTCGCAATCGGCAGCCGGGGATCGAGCGCCGCCACCTGCCCGCGGATCGCCGGGCCCAGCCGCGACGGATCCATTTCGGTGCGAATGGCCAGCGTCATATACGCCCGGTAGGTCTCCTGCCGCAGCGAGCGGTAATATTCGAGGCTCCCGCTTTCATCGCTCAAATCCATCGCCTTCACGTCGCCGACGACGCCCACCACGGTCAGCCAGGGCTGGGTCGGATCGAACCGGATGCGCTGCCCGATGGGATCGGCGTCGGACCAAAAACGCCGCGCCATCCGGTCGTTGATGACGATGGCCGTGGGTCCGCCGGCCACATCCTGCGCCTCGAAGAGCCGGCCGCGCAGCAGCGGGATCCGCATCAGGCGGAAGTAATCGTCGCCGACGGAATTGGAGGGCAGCACCTCGGACGGCGGCATTTTTTCCGGAGTCCGCCCCTCCACCTCGACCCCGACGCCAAAGCTCAGCAGACCCATCCGTGGCGGCACGCCCAGCGCGATCGTCGCGCCGCTCACTCCCGGCAGGGCCGACACGCGCGCCCGCAGCTGGTCGAAAAATTCCTGCCGCGCGGCCACCGAGGGATAACGCGCCGACGGCAGCTGCAGCGAGAGCGCCGCGAGATTGTGCACCTCGAAACCGGGCGGAACCGAGCTCAGCCGGACAAAGCCGCGCAACAACAAGCCCGCGCTGACGAGCAGCACGAAAGCGAGGGCCGTCTGCACCACGACGAACCCCTGCTGCCACCCGCGCTGCCGCCGCGTCGCCACCGCGGTGCGCGTGGCGGAATTGAGCGCCTGGCCCCCGTCGAAGCGCGCCGCCCGCAGCGCCGGCACCAGTCCGCACACCAGCATGGCCAGGCCAACGGTCGCGACGGTGAAGGCCCATACCCGCCAGTCGATGGTCACTTCGTTGACGGTGAGGAACGTGAGGTCCTGCGGCGCCAGTTTCCAAATCGCCTGCACGGCCCAGTGCGCCCCCGCCAATCC